>NZ_JBFUAZ010000665.1:0-2248 GCF_056406035.1 Polaromonas sp. P1_E1_2
CGCTACTTCCGGCTTGCAGTACTAGCCGGGCCATGACTTACTCACTCGATACCCTGAACTCCAGAAATTCCCCAGCCGCGGGCGCGCCCAGCGGCATCAAACGCTTTGCCCATGAAGTCAGCCTGATTCTGGGCCTGCTCGGCCTGATTTTCTGGCTCGCGGCACTGCTCAGCTATTCTCCGCAAGACGCTGCCTGGTCAACATCCGGTACCGCTGATGTCCTGGGTGGCGCCCAAGCTGCGTCCCGAAACTGGGGTGGCCGCCTGGGCGCATGGCTGGCAGATGCGAGCTATTTCCTGCTGGGCTTTTCCGTCTGGTGGGCATTGGCGGCAGGCGCCCAGGTCTGGTTGTCTTCATTGGCGCGCTGGCTTCGCGGCGAGCCCCTTGCTGCCGATTCATCCCATTCCGCCGGCCGGATCCGGTTCTGGCTAAGCCTGCTCCTGCTTTTACTGGCCAGCGCGGCGCTGGAATGGTCCCGCCTGTATCGTTTTGAATTCAGGTTGCCCGGCCACGCTGGCGGCGTGCTGGGTTACCTGGCTGGAACGCAGGGCGAGAAATGGCTGGGTTTTGCTGGTTCAGGCCTGGTTTTTATTGCGCTCGGCGTGATCGCCGTGTCCGCCGTGTTCGGCTTTTCCTGGGCGCATGTGGCCCTGCGTGTTGGCGCGTGGATTGACAACCTGATTGACTCCCGCCGCGAAAAGCGCGAAATTGCCGAAGACCTCGCCTTCGGCAAACTGGCCGCGCGTGAGCGTGAAGAGACTTTGATCGACGAGCGCATCGAGATTGAAGAGCACCACCCGGTGCCGGTCCTGATTGAGCCCGTGCTCGTGGATATTCCCAAAAGCGAGCGCGTGGCAAAAGAACGGCAAAAGCCGCTCTTCAGTGAAATGCCCGACTCCAAGCTCCCGCAGGTTGATCTGCTGGACGGTGCGCTGACACGCCAGGAGACCGTGGCCCCCGAGACGCTGGAAATGACCTCGCGCCTGATCGAGAAAAAGCTGAAGGATTTCGGCGTCGAGGTGCGTGTCGTGGCCGCCGCTCCCGGCCCCGTCATCACACGTTATGAGATCGAACCCGCCACGGGCGTGAAGGGCTCGCAGGTCGTCAACCTGGCCAAAGACCTGGCGCGCGCCCTCAGCCTCGTTTCCATTCGCGTGATCGAAACCATTCCCGGCAAAAACTACATGGCGCTGGAGCTGCCCAACGCCAAGCGCCAGTCCATCAAGCTCAGTGAAATCCTGGGCTCGCAGGTCTACAACGAAGCCAAGTCCATGCTCACCATCGGCCTGGGCAAGGACATTAGCGGCGCTGCGGTGGTGGCTGACCTCGCCAAGATGCCGCACTGCCTGGTGGCCGGTACCACCGGCTCCGGCAAGTCGGTCGGCATCAATGCCATGATCCTGAGCCTGCTCTACAAGGCCGATGCGCGTGACGTGCGGCTGCTGCTGATCGACCCCAAGATGCTGGAAATGAGTGTCTATGAAGGCATTCCGCATTTGCTGGCGCCGGTGGTGACCGACATGCGCCAGGCCGCCCACGGCCTGAACTGGTGTGTGGCCGAAATGGAAAAGCGCTACAAGCTCATGAGCAAGCTGGGCGTGCGCAACCTGGCCGGTTACAACGCCAAGCTCGACGAGGCCAAGGCCAAGGGCGAATTCATCTACAACCCCTTCAGCCTCACGCCCGAGCAACCCGAGCCGCTGGAACGCCTGCCTTACATCGTGGTGGTGATCGACGAGCTGGCCGACCTGATGATGGTGGTCGGCAAGAAGATTGAAGAGCTGATCGCCCGCCTGGCGCAAAAAGCCCGGGCCGCCGGCATCCACCTGGTGCTGGCCACCCAGAGGCCAAGCGTGGATGTGATTACTGGCCTGATCAAGGCCAATATCCCGACCCGCCTGTCTTTCCAGGTCAGCAGCAAGATCGACAGCCGGACCATTCTTGACCAGATGGGCGCTGAGGCATTGTTAGGAATGGGTGACATGCTTTACATGCCGAGTGGTACAGGCTTTCCAATTCGGGTGCATGGTGCGTTTGTGAGTGATGACGAAGTGCACCGCGTGGTGGCCTACCTCAAGCTGCAGGGCGAACCCAATTACATCGATGGCGTGCTGGAAGGCGGTACCGTCGATGGCGAAGACGGCGACTTGCTGGGTGATGGCAGCAGTGGCGGTAACGGCGGCGGTGAAAAAGACCCGATGTACGACCAGGCCGTGGAAGTCGTGCTGAAAAACCGCAAGGCCAGCAT
>NZ_JBFUAZ010000666.1:0-2246 GCF_056406035.1 Polaromonas sp. P1_E1_2
GGCAAGCACGGCGCCGTCGCCGCTCAGGGGCTCCACGCCTGCTCCTGAAAGGTTTTCCCTCACGGCGGCTTCGGCCAATACTTTTTGAACGTCCGCATAAATTTTGGCAACCACCTCGGGCGGCATTTTGGCCGGGCCCATCAGCGCATACCAGATGGAAAAGTCCAGCGGCTTCAGGCCCTGCTCTTCAAAGGTCGGCACCTGGGGCATCAGGTCATAGCGCGTAGCGGTCGACACGCCAATGCCGTTGAGCTTGCCGGTCTTGATGTGCGGCGCAGCAAGGTTGGCGCTGAGGATGGCCAATTGCACCTGGCCGCCCACCACGTCGGTCAGCGCAGGGGCACAGCCCTTGTAGCCGACATTGGTAGCACTGACACCAGACTTTTGCTTGACCAGTTCCATCACGAAATGCTGCGGTGTGCCGACGCCACAGGAGCCGTAGCTCAGCGCTGCCGGGTTGGCTTTGGAATAGGTGACCAGTTCCTGAATCGTCTTGATGTTGGTGCTTTGATGAGACACCAGCGCGATCGGCGTGAGGCCCAGCAGCATGATGGGTGTCAGGTCTTTTTCGGGGTCGTAGTTGAGCTTGCCGTTCACGGCCGGGTTGACCACCATGGTGCTGTTTTGCAGCAGCAGCGTGTAGCCGTCTGCCGGCGCCTTGACCACGGCTTCCGTGCCGATATTGCCGGAGGCACCCGCACGGTTGTCGACCGCTATGCCCTGCCCCCACAGGGTCTGCAGGCGTGCGCCGATCTGGCGCGCCAGGATGTCGGAGCCGCCGCCGGTGCCATAAGGAACAATGATGCGCACGGGGCGTGATGGATAGGCTTGCGCCAGCGCCTGCGTTGCTGTCATGCAGGTCAGTGACATCAAGGTGACCAGGGCCAGGAGCTTTGGAAATTTCATGAATCGCCTCTTTCCTCTTTCGTTTGTACGGGCTGTTTATTCAATAGCGCCGATACTGCGGCTCCACAATTCCCACGGCCGCATGACCTGGCCCTCATTCGTCGCCATGGCCAGGTCCGCTTCTTCGGGCGTCAGGAATTCGATAGGGCCCAGGGCCGATGCCGTGAGCTGCAGTCTGGCATTTTCTTCGGCATAGACCGCCCGGTAAACCGCGCGCTCCAGCGAAGGCGCCACTACGGTCGAACCGTGGCCGCGCATCAGCACGCAGGTGTGCTGGCCCAGTGCCCTGGCGAGGTCTTTGCCCAGGCCCATGTCGCGGATCAGCAGGTCGGTGTTGCCGTTGGACTCGCGAATTTCATACAGCGTCGAGCCGCTGCCCAAAAAACCGCTCATGTGGAAGATGGGGCGCAGGCGCTGGCCGGTCACGCCGAAAGGAATCACGCTAGGGGAATGGCTGTGCACCACCGCCATCACGTCAGGCCGCGCGCGATAGATTTCGCCGTGGATAAAGCGCTCCAGGTAAGAACGCAGCGTGGACTCACCCACCAGGTCCCCATTGAGGTCGTAGGTCAGGATGTCAGCTTTTTTGACCAGGCCGGGGGCGCGGTTGCAGGACAGCAGGAAATGTTCAGGTGACTTGTCGTGGCGCACGCTCACATGGCCGAAGCCGTCCACCACACCCTGGTCGTACAGGATGCGGTTGGCCATCACGAGTTTTTCGATCAGCGCTGGATCGGCCGCGGAAGGCGTCATGAAGTCTCCTTATTGGCAACGGCCCGGAAGGGTCATTTTTAATAAGCATACATATTACATGGCAAATTTTCCAGGCAAACGCTGAAGATTCAGGGTAAACCCGCCCTCTTCAGGCGTTCATCGGGCCTCCCGGCAGCAGCAGCCTCAGGCTGGTGCGTCAGGGCTCGATCTTCACGCCCTTCCAGAAGGCAATATGGCCCTTGATGTTGTCGGCTTCGGGCTTGGGATTGGGGTAATACCAGGCGGCATCGGTGTTCATTTCACCGTTGACCAGCAACGAGTAGTAGCTGGCCTGGCCTTTCCAAGAACACATGGTGTGGTGGTTGCTGAAGGTCACGTAGTCGCGGTTGAGCGCGCTTTCAGGGAAATAGTGGTTGCCTTCCACCACCACGGTGTCGTCGCTTTGCGCAATCACTGCGCCGTTCCAGATGGCTTTCATGGGTCTTTCTTTCTGCTCAAGCTGATGTTGAGGCGGGATGTGGAAATCGATCGATTGATCGGGAATTCGGAAGATGCAGGGCTCCATGCTAACCCTCCGCACAGGTCTTGGCCGACCCAGGGATTTATGAAGCCGCCCGACAAGAATG
>NZ_JBFUAZ010000667.1:0-2245 GCF_056406035.1 Polaromonas sp. P1_E1_2
CTTGCCAGGCTGATCAAGGTGGACCTGGCGCGTTATGCGCAACTGGCCAAATCGGCCAATATCAAACCTGAATGAATGCTGGGGGGTAGTGACGCCCGCGCAGCGCAGGCGCTGCGGTTTCGGCGCCTTGTCTGACGGCGGCCTGTCACCCAATACCCTATAACTGATGCATGGCGGGCCCGTAGCGGCCCTGCTCTGGCCGGCATTGACCCGCGAAGGGCGCCGGCCGCAGAATCCATTCCTGGCTCAAGGAGATTCCATCATGTACAAGCACATTCTGGTTCCTGTAGACGGCTCTTCCACCTCGCGCAAGGCGATCGGCAATGCATTGGCAGTCGCCCAGGCGTTCAAGAGTGAGGTGACCGTCGTTTACGTCATAGATCCCTATGCTTTTACCGGGGTGGGCGCCGACTTTGCCTACGGGCAGGCTGAATACCTGAGCGCTGCCACGGCCGAAGCCAATGAGGCCATCACCGCAGCCAAGCAAGCTTTCAAGGAGGCGGGTATCACCGCCACCGGATCGGTGGTGGAAGGCCATGCCATCTATCGCGGCATTCTTGACACCGCCGAGGCGATCAATGCCGACCTGATCGTGATGGGCTCGCATGGCCGCCGCGGGCTTGAAAAACTGGTACTGGGTAGCGTCACCGCCCAGGTGCTTTCCCATGCACACCTGCCTGTGCTGGTGGTGCGCGACTGAGCCGCCGTTTCCTGATGACGTGACACCAACAAAGGAGCTTTTATGGACCTTCTGAACCACGACATTGCACATGAATTTCCGGAATACCTGCAGAAGATGCGCAGCCTCAAGGTGTCTGACCCACACTTTGCCGAGCTCTTTGCGCGCTACGACGAGGATAACCACGCGATTGCAAAGTATGAGCAGGGCGTGGGTGTCATCACGGACGAGGCGCTGGAAGACCTGAAAAAGCGGCGGCTCAAGGTCAAGGACGAGATTTACCAGATCCTCAAGAAAAGCTGATCACGTCATGGGAATTCCTGATTTTTAAGGAAAACTGCCTTGAAACCCAATAGGAACTTGCGCAAGCAGCTATCAAAAAGGAAGCAAGACACGGGGTTTGCATCGTTCCTGCCCTGCAGGGTGGCTTGAAAGTCCGGTGATATGGACAACGGTTTTCGGCCGTTTCATCAAACTGCCATGTGCCGCGGGTACGCTGGGGTGTTGACCGATTTCCGGTTGTGCAGGAGAGAGCCTTGAGTTCAAGCGAAGAAGAATTGATGCGGCGGATCCGCAATGACCTGATCGACAGCTACGACGAAGAGCTGGAGATGGAGATTGAAGACCGCACCGTGGCCGAGCTTGTCGGGGAAGAGCAGCCTGCCCGCAGCCCCAGGGACGCGGCACAGGAAAAAGAAGACCGCCGCCAGTACTTCCGTGAGCTGTTCCGCCTGCAGGCCGAACTCGTGAAGCTGCAGGACTGGGTGGTCAGCACCGGCCACAAGGTGGTGATTTTGTTTGAAGGGCGCGACGCCGCCGGCAAGGGAGGCGTGATCAAACGCATCACCCAGCGGCTCAATCCGCGCGTCTGCCGTGTGGCGGCATTGCCAGCCCCGAACGACCGCGAGCGCACGCAGTGGTACTTCCAGCGTTATGTGTCCCATTTGCCGGCAGCCGGCGAGATCGTGCTGTTTGACCGCAGCTGGTACAACCGCGCCGGCGTGGAACGCGTCATGGGCTTTTGCACCGACGAYCAGTACGAAGARTTTTTCCGTACCGTGCCGGAGTTTGAAAAGATGCTGGTGCGTTCGGGCATACAGCTCATCAAGTACTGGTTTTCCATTTCCGATGAAGAGCAGCACCTGCGCTTTCTCGGGCGCATCCACGACCCGCTCAAGCAATGGAAGCTCAGCCCCATGGATCTGGAGTCACGCCGCCGCTGGGAGGAGTACACCAAGGCCAAGGAGATCATGCTGGACCGCACCCACATCCCCGAGGCCCCATGGTGGGTGGTGCAGGCGGACGACAAGAAAAAAGCCCGCCTGAACTGCATCCACCACCTGCTGCAGCAGATGCCCTACCAGGAAACCCCGCACCCGCCCATCGTGCTGCCCGAACGGGTGCGCCATGAGGACTATGTGCGCGTTCCGGTCCCACAAAAMATTGTGGTACCGGAAATCTACTAACACCCCCGTTCAGGCTCACTTCAGAAATAGACCCACCCCTGTCCAGGCTCACTGCGTGTAGCCTGTTCCCCCCTCGAGGGGGCGGCGCCTGCGGCCCGGC
>NZ_JBFUAZ010000668.1:0-2228 GCF_056406035.1 Polaromonas sp. P1_E1_2
GTGTTGGCGGGAGTGTAGGCGTCTGCTGCCGCACCCCACAGGCGGCGTTTGCGAAACCCGATATTGCCTGGGGGTACTGCGGGGAGGTTGACTGGTAATGCCGGAGTTATGCGAAAAGTGCCCCGGAGCAGCTAAGAACAAGCGCGGGCAGCTATTAAAAATATAGCAGCGAGGTGCTGCTCGGCCGTCAGTCGCCCGTCGGCCGCTCTTCGCGTCCGCCCGGGTGCCGCGCAAAGCGCGCCGGCTCCCGCCCATGCACCGGCGCGTCATCGCCAAACGACCAGCCGCCAAACTGCGTGCGCTGGTAGTCCGCCATGGTTTGCGCGATTTCGGCTTGCGTGTTCATGACAAACGGGCCGTACTGCACCACCGGCTCACCAATGGGCTTGCCTTGCAGCATCAGGAATTCGGCCTCCTCGCTGCCGTTGATGATCTCTGCGTCCACGCCGGCCCGCAGCTCGATGGCGCTGTCCACACTCACCGCCTGACCGCCCAGCGTCGCCGACTGCCCCTTGAAAAAATAGAGCTGGCGCCGCGTGCCTTCGCCCGTTGCGGCGGGCAGCGTCCAGCGGGCGCCGGGCACCATGCGAATCGTCCAGATCGCCACGTCGGCCTCGGCCTGCGAGGCCCACGAATCCGGCGGCGGCGCCAGCGGCGCGGTTTGGGTATTTTGAATACGGCCGGCAATCACGGCCACTTCGGTGCCGCGCCCTTCGGCATCCTTGATGTCCAGGCGCGGAATGTCCTGCGACCAGAACATGGTGAAATGCGGCTCGCTCATCTTGCCGGCCGCCGGCAGGTTCAGCCAGATCTGGAACAGCTCCAGTGGATTGGGATTTTGCTGGTCCAGCAAAGGGAACATCTCGGAATGGACCACGCCCTTGCCGGCCGTCAGCCACTGCACGTCGCCGCGGCCAAAGCGCGCTGTCGCGCCCAGGGAGTCGGAATGGTCGATCAGTCCCTTGCGCACTATGGTCACGGTTTCAAAGCCGCGATGCGGGTGCGCGGGAAAGCCCGGCACCGTGCTGCCGTGGTACATGTTCCAGCCGTCCTTGCGGGCAAAGTCCTGGCCGATGTTGCGCCCCGCGAATGAAGCATCCGGGCCCATCTGCGCATTGCCTTTGGGATAGGCGTCGTCGTGATACACGCAAAAGAGGAACGGGTCGAGCGTTGCCMACGGAAAGCCGAGTGGCTTGATCTGGAGGACGGGATGAGTGGTGGGGCTTGCGGCGAGGTCGGCAGGCATGAGGAGGCCTTTCTGGCGTGAAACTTTCAAAGAACACATATGAGGTTGGCCGCTGTCCTTTCAAGTTGCGCCGCCAACCCATGCGGCGGGCCTGGCCTCGGAGATTTAAGGGAAATATGCCTGTAGCCCTTATGTGGTGAGCGCAAGCAGCTATAAAATCAATAGCATTTGCAGGACGCTCTCCACCAGCCGCCTGCCCCTTCCTCAGGCCTTCAGTTTCCAGCCCGTGCGGAAGATCCACCACACCGCGCCGAGGCACAGCCCCAGAAAGCCCATGATGGCCGCCACGCTGATGCCTACGTTGACATCGGCCACCCCGTAAAAACTCCAGCGAAATCCGCTGATCAGGTAGACCACCGGGTTGAACAGGGCGACCTTCTGCCACAGCGGAGGCAGCATGTTGATCGAATAAAACGCGCCACCGAGGAAAGTCAG
This sequence comes from Polaromonas sp. P1_E1_2, assembly GCF_056406035.1. Classification (NCBI taxonomy): domain Bacteria; kingdom Pseudomonadati; phylum Pseudomonadota; class Betaproteobacteria; order Burkholderiales; family Comamonadaceae; genus Polaromonas; species Polaromonas sp. P1_E1_2. The sequence continues at coordinate 1,682 of NZ_JBFUAZ010000668.1, forward strand.
CGGCGTCACCACCATCAGCGGCACAATCTGCAGCTTCTGGAAGTTGTCGGCCCACAGCCCGATGATGAAACCGAACAGGCTGAAGGTCAGCGCGGTCAGCAGCAGGAAGCACAGCATCCAGAAAGGGTGCGCGATCTCATAAGGCACGAAGAGGCGCGCCGTTGCCAGAATCAGTAGCCCCAGCATGACGGATTTGCTCGCCGCGGCGCCCACATAGCCCATCACCACCTCCATCGATGACACCGGCGCCGACAGCAGCTCGTAAATTGTCCCCGACCATTTCGGCATGTAGATGCCGAAGGCGGCGTTCGAGATGCTCTCGTTGAGCAGCGACAGCATGACGAGGCCGGGAATGATGAAGGCACCGTAGCGGATGCCGTCGATGTCTCCCATGCGTGAACCGATGGCCGCCCCGAACACCACGAAGTACAGCGAGGTCGAGATCACCGGCGAGGCGATGGATTGCATCAGCGTGCGGAAGGTGCGCGCCATTTCAAAGCGGTAAATAGCGCGGATGGCGTGCCAGTTCATGCGGCCTCCTTCTGGG
>NZ_JBFUAZ010000669.1:0-2222 GCF_056406035.1 Polaromonas sp. P1_E1_2
CCCCAAGTTCGCACGTGGGCTTGCTGTTGCATGACTTCGGCAGCGATATTCCAAGGCAGGATAACCACCACGTCCGGGCGGTGTTCGGCCATTGCCGATGGTGGGAGGATTGGAATGTGATTGCCAGGCAGGTATTTGCCCTGCTTGGATGGAGCGGCGTCGCAAACATATGCCAGCAGGTCTGGCTTGACACCCGCATAGTTCAACAGGGTATTTCCCTTGGCAGCCGCGCCGTAGGCCGCGACCTTTTTGCCGGCGTTCTTTTGCTCGATCAGAAAGGTAAGTAACTTGTTTTTGACCCGATCGGCCTTCGGCTGAAAATTCAGATACGTGTTCAAGTCACGGAGACCGTGGCGCTGTTCGTCTTCGAGAATACGCGCGACCGCGCCGGTACTCTCGCGTGTGTCCTCGCGGTGGCAACCGTAGACGCGCAGGCTGCCGCCATGGGTGCTGAGTTCTTCGACGTCCCACACACGCAGGCCGGCCTGGTCGAAGATACGGCTGACGCTTTGCAGTGACAAGTAGGAAAAATGTTCGTGGTAGACCGTATCGAACTGGTTGTGCTCGATCAGTTGCATAAGGTGCGGGAATTCGAGCGTGATCACACCAGTCGGCTTGAGCACCGACTTGAGGCCACGTGTGAAGTCGTTGATGTCCGGTACGTGCGCATAGACGTTGTTACCGATGATGAGATCGGCCTGTTTGCCTTCAGCTGCCAGGCGTTTGGCCAACGTATCACCGAAAAACTCGCGTAGTACCGGAATGCCGAGATTCTCTGCGGCCTTGGCTGTACCTTCTGTGGGTTCGATGCCGAGGCAGGGGATTCCCGGCGGCAGAAAGTTGCGAAGCAGATAACCGTCATTGGAGGCAACTTCAATCACGAAACTCTCGGAACCGAGTCCGAAGCGTTTGGTGATCGCTGTGGTGTAGCGTGCGGCGTGATCGAGCCAACTGATCGAGGTCGACGAGTAGTACGCATAGTCATAGCGGAACAGCTCGTTGGCTTGCGTGAAGTCCTCGGTTTGCACCAGCCAGCAGTGGTCACAGACAAACAGTTTCAGCGGGAGGTGAACCTCGGGCTGCGTAAGCTGCGCCTTGGTCAGATATGCATTGGAGGGCGGCGCAAACCCCAAATCGAGGAATACATGCTGCAGGGGAGTGTTGCAATGGCGGCAGTTCATGCGGCAAGTCCTGTGAAATCGTGATTAATGTGCTGGCGGCCACGATCACCTTCCGAGACATCGGTCGCGGGAAGCGGCCAGGTGATAGCCAGTTTAGGGTCGTTATAGGCAAGGCCGCCTTCGGCTTCAGGTTTGTAAAAGGCGGTATGCAGATACAACATCTCGCTGTTTTCCTCGAGCACCTGAAAGCCGTGTGCACAGCCCTCGGGAACGACCAGCATGCGGCCATTTTCAGGTGTGAGTTCCTCGGCATGCCAGTGTAAAAAAGTCGGTGAGCCTTGCCTCAGATCGACCGCGACATCCCACACCTTGCCCCGGATGCAGCGTATGAGCTTCATTTCGGCGTGTGGTGGGCGCTGGTAGTGCAAACCGCGAATCGCACCTTTTGACAGTGTGCGCGAGTGATTGATCTGCAAGATGCGACGCTCTCCGGTTACCTCGGCAAGCTCACGCTCGCAGAAGAGGCGGCTGAAGGCGCCCCGCAGGTCCGAGAATCGTGTGGTTTCAACCACCAGCACATCAGGCAGGGTGGTGTTGTGGATGGTCATCGTGCTCATGGAGAAGCCTGCGCGAGTTGTCGGAAGCTCGCGCTGTGTGTCAGCAGCTCGTCGTAGCTGCCTTGCGAAGCGACCTTTCCGTGTTCGAGTTCAATGATGACGTCACAATTCATGACGGTCGTCAGGCGGTGTGCGATAAGAAGGATCGTGAGGCCGCGATCCAGCCCGTCAATCGCAGTCATGACCGATTGCTCGGTCGCGTTGTCGAGGGCACTTGTCGCTTCGTCGAATATCAGCACGCTGGCCTTTTTGTAGAGGGCTCGCGCGATGCCGATTCGCTGGCGTTGACCGCCTGATAACTGGATGCCGCGTTCACCGACATGCGCGTTGTAGCCGCCGGTACGGCTTTCGATAAATTCGGCAATCTGTGCCTGTTGCGCGGCTTCGCGGACACGCGACATATCGATCAACTGCCTTGGCACGCCAAAGGCGATGTTTTCAGCGAGACTGGTGTCGGCCAGATAGATGCTCTGCGGTACATGGG
>NZ_JBFUAZ010000670.1:0-2219 GCF_056406035.1 Polaromonas sp. P1_E1_2
GTGCAAACACTGTGCAAAAGGCAGGCCCGCCATGAACTTCCATTCAGACTCCACCACGGTTTCCAGCGCCTTCCGCCCGTCGGCCTACGATGTCAGCGGCGAGTTGGCTCAAGACGCGCCGCCGCGCAAGCCGCGGAGTTTTCACCGCCCGCGCGCAGCCGCGTACATCGCTTTTTTCATCACCGTTTTCGCCAGCATGGCCGCCGCCGCTGCGCTGGCAATCCATGACATGCCTTTGATGGTGGTGGGTCTGTGATGGGCGGAACGCGCAAGCGGCCAGGCAATGAAGAGCCCGAACCGACGTTGGAAGCGGACCTGCCGTCCGACGGCGGGGACGAAAAAGGTGAAGCGATGATCCGCGACTTGCCCAGACGGGTGGAGCCGCCGCAGTCTCTGCAGTCGCCTGGCAGGGGCCCAACGGCGCCGGAAAAGGGAAGCAGGAAGTAGCCATGGCCACCAACCCGAACGTTCCGCCACCCGAGCCCCTGCCGCCCCTGGACACCCCGCCGGACCCGGGCGAAGTACAGACCACTCCCATGCCAATGACGCTGAAATAGGCGAAAACAGCTCCGCAAGAGATGTTGACGGGTCTGGGCGGTGGTTGCCCCGCCTGGAGCTTGCAAGGGCCATCAAGCCTGGATATGGTCGGAGGATTTTCATCCCCGGGGAGACACCATGGCCGACGTAATGAATGTCCGCTGCTGCATCGCCGGCGGCGGCCCGGCCGGCATGATGCTGGGCCTTTTGCTGGCACGCGCCGGGGTGCAGGTGCTTGTGCTGGAAAAGCACGCCGATTTCCTGCGTGACTTTCGCGGCGACACCGTGCATCCATCCACTCTCGAAGTGATTCACGAACTGGGCCTGCTGGAGAAGTTCCTGGCGCGCCCGCACGATGAAGTGAGTGAGTTGCGCGCCGTGGTCGGCAACACCGAACTCGTGCTGGCCAGCTTCAGGCATTTGCGCCTGCGCTGCAAATTCATCGCGATGATGCCCCAATGGGAGTTTCTGGATTTTGTGCGCGATGAGGCGGAGCTGTATCCCGGTTTTCGCCTGATCCAGAACGCCGGAGTGACCGGCGTGATCCAGCAAGATGGCGTGGTGACGGGCGTGGAGGTCGCCACACCCGAGGGCGCCCTGCAGGTGATGGCGGACCTCGTGATCGGGGCCGATGGCAGGCGGTCCACGGTGCGCAGTTCGGCCGGGCTGGTCGTGCGCGATCTGGGCGCGCCTATCGATGTGCTGTGGATGCGCCTGCCCAAGATGCCGGGCGATCCTTCCACGACGGGCGGGCGCATTACCAACGGCATTTTCCTGGCCATGATTGACCGCCGTACTTATTGGCAGTGCGCCTATGTGATTCCCAAGGGCGGCATCGAGGCTGTTCGCTCAGAGGGGCTGGAGGCTTTCCGCACAGACGTGGTGAAGGTGGCGCCGCTCTTTGCCGACCGTATCGCCACCCTGGCCAGTTGGGACGACATCAAGCTGCTGAGTGTCACGGTCGACCGGCTGGAGCACTGGTACAAGCCCGGCCTGCTGTGCATCGGCGACGCTGCACATGCCATGTCGCCTGTGGGCGGCGTGGGCATCAACCTGGCGGTACAGGATGCCGTGGCGGCGGCCAACATTCTGGCTGCTCCCCTCGCAAGTCCGCAGGTGGACCGGGCCGCGCTGACGCCCTTGCTGGCGCAGGTACAAAAACGCCGGTTGTTTCCCACACGCGTCACGCAGGCRGTGCAGGTCGCCATCCAGAACCGCCTGCTCAGCCCGGTACTGGCGGCGCGGGGGCGCGACGGCCCGCCCATGGCGCTGCCCTGGCCGCTGAAGCTGATGCGGCGCTGGCCCTTGCTGCAGGCGCTGCCGGCCTATGCGGTCGGCGTGGGCGTGCGGCCTGAGCACGTGCGCTCGCCTGTCCAGCTGGTGACTGCCGATACCGGCTGAATGGTCGTAGTTGCTATTGATTTGATAGCTGTTTGCGCTTGTTCAATAAGGCTGGAAGGCCATTTTTTCTTGAGTCCTTGAAGATTTTCGGGGGGCGGTCCTGAGCTGCATCCGCCTTCTTTTCCAGCGGGAGGACTTGAACACTGGCGTCCGCAGGAAGGGCAAAAAGACAAAAAAAGAGGGTTTGTAGGCTTGTTCCTACGCAATCCACAGGCATTGCCTACATTCCCCGGCCGCAACGATGCCTACAGTGAATAAGGCAGGCACAGGTGCGTAGCAGG
>NZ_JBFUAZ010000671.1:0-2218 GCF_056406035.1 Polaromonas sp. P1_E1_2
CCCTTTGTGTTCCTGTCGGCCAGCGCGGAGTCAGAGCGGCTGGAGGAAGCCTTGCGCCTGGGTGCCAGCGGCTACGTGACCAAGCCCTTTAATTTCGCGCAGCTGCACGCGGTGCTCAAGCAGCACTTGCCCAAATAAGGCCTCAGCGTTATAGGCCCAGCGCCTTCCAGCCCGTGTGGCCCAGCTTTTCGAGCGTCTGGATGTTCTGCTCAAAGATAGCCTCAGCCTCGGGAAACGCCTCCACGGCCCGTTCCACGCTTTCCTCGCGCAGCAAATGCAGGATGGCAAAGGGTGCGCGGTTCGTGTAGTTGCCAATGTCGCCGGGCTCGGTGCCATCGAACTGGAACTGCGGGTGAAAGCTGGCCAGCTGGATCACACCTTCGAGGCCATGCTCATCCACCACGCCTTCGGCGATTTCCAGGAAATCGTTGAAGTCCAGGAAGTCGTCAAACAGCGTGGAGTGAATCAGCAGCGTGGTGTCGACCTCTTCGGCCGGCGTCGCCGCCAGCAGATCCAGTTCGCGGTCCAGTTCTTCGAGCAGGCCGTCCGCATGGCGGGCCCGGCTCACCACCAGGCGCACCTGGTTCTTGACATAGACCGCCTTGGCGAACGGGCACAGGTTGAGCCCGATCACGGCTTTTTCGAGCCACAAGCGGGTTTTGTCCAGAACCTCCTGGTCTGTCATGACTGCGTCCAGGCTTAGTGCAGGGCCTTAAAGCGCACACGCTTCGGTTTGGCGCCCTCTTCACCCAAGCGTTTCTTCTTGTCGGCTTCGTACTCCTGGTAATTGCCGTTGAAGAAAGTCCACTGGCTGTCGCCTTCGGCGGCCAGGATGTGGGTGGCGATACGGTCCAGAAACCAGCGGTCATGGCTGATCACCAGCACGGAGCCGGCGAATTCCAGCAGCGCGTCTTCCAGCGCGCGCAGGGTTTCCACATCCAAATCGTTTGAGGGTTCGTCAAGCATCAGCACGTTGCCGCCCGCGATCAGGGTCTTGGCCAGGTGCAGGCGCCCGCGCTCTCCGCCCGACAGCATGCCGACGCGTTTTTGCTGGTCTGCACCGTTGAAGTTGAAACGGCCAGCGTAGGCCCGGCTGGGCATGGTGAACTTGCCGACGGTCAGCATGTCCAGTCCGCCCGAGATGTCTTCCCAGACGGTTTTTTCATTGGCCAGATCATCGCGGTGCTGGTCGACGAAAGCCATGCGCGCGGTCTTGCCGATGGCGACTTCGCCGCTGTCGGGCGTTTCCTTGCCGGCGATCAGCTTGAACAACGTGGACTTGCCTGCGCCGTTCGGGCCGATGATGCCGACGATGGCGCCTGCGGGCACCTGGAAGCTGAGGTTGTCGATCAGCAGGCGGTCACCGAAGGATTTACTGACATTCTTGAATTCGATGACTTCATTGCCCAGGCGCTCGGCCACAGGGATGAAGATTTCCTGGGTTTCGTTGCGCTGCTGGTATTCGAAGTCGGAGAGTTCCTCAAAACGGGCCAGGCGCGACTTGCTCTTGGCCTGGCGCGCCTTGGGGTTCTGGCGTGACCATTCGAGTTCCTTCTTCAGGGCCTTGGCGCGGGCTTCCTCACCCTTTTGCTCCTGTGCCAGGCGCTCGCCCTTCTGGTCCAGCCAGCTGCTGTAGTTGCCCTTCCAGGGGATACCGTGGCCGCGGTCCAGCTCCAGGATCCACTCGGCGGCGTTGTCCAGGAAGTAGCGATCGTGGGTGATGGCCACCACGGTGCCCGAAAAGCGCTGCAGAAACTGCTCCAGCCAGTCCACCGATTCGGCATCCAGGTGATTGGTGGGTTCGTCAAGCAGCAGCATGTCGGGCCGGGACAGCAGTAAGCTGCACAAGGCCACGCGGCGTTTTTCGCCGCCCGAGAGCACACCGATCTTGGCGTCCCAGGGCGGCAGGCGCAGCGCGTCGGCGGCGATTTCAAGCTGGTGCTCGGAATCGGTGCCGGCGGTGGCGATGATGGCTTCCAGGCGGGCCTGCTCGGCGGCCAGCGCATCGAAGTCGGCATCGGGCTCCCCGTAAGCCGTGTACACAGCTTCGAGCTGGGCCTTGGCGGCGAATACCGYGCCCATGCCGGCTTCCACGCTTTCGCGTACCGTGTGCTCGGGGTCCAGCTTGGGTTCCTGCGGCAGGTAGCCGATGTTCAGGCCCGGCATGGGAGTGGCTTCGCCCTCGATTTCCGTGTCCAGGCCGGCCATGATCTTGAGC
>NZ_JBFUAZ010000672.1:0-2213 GCF_056406035.1 Polaromonas sp. P1_E1_2
GGTGGAGGCATTCGGCAGCGCGTTCGTGGCTTACCTCACGCGAGTCAAACAGGCCGAAATCACCCGCCATGCCGAGGCCCAGGACCAGGACGACTGGCAAAGACGTGAATACTTCAGCCGGATCTAGCCGCCACGGCCATCCCTAAAAAAAACATGATCACCATCCATTTCATCGAATCGGGCAGCCGCTCCACGCCGGTAAAAGGCAAGGTTGGCAAAAGTCTGATGGAAGCCGCAGTGGCCGCAGGCATTGACGGCATTGCCGCCGACTGCGGCGGCCTGCTGACTTGCGCCACCTGCCATGTACACGTGCAGGAGCCTTTTTCCTCGGACACGCAAACCCTGCCGCCACCTGATGGCGAAGAGCTCGGCATGCTGGCATTTACCGCCGCGCCGCGCCTTCCCAACAGCCGGCTCAGTTGCCAGATCAAGCTCACGCCCGCGCTCGACGGATTGACGGTAGAGTTGCCGGCTACCCAGTATTAATTACTTCAGAAAGTTGTTCATGATTCTCGAACTCGCCGACATCCGCATTCACCCGGGCCAGCAAGCAGCTTTTGACGAAGCCATCCAGCGCGGCATCCGCGAAGTCATTTCCAAAGCCAGGGGCTTTCAAGGTTTCAAGGTCAACAAGGGCATTGAAAGCCCTGAGCGCTACATCCTGCAGATCTTCTGGGACACACTGGAAAACCACACCGTCGACTTTCGTCAGTCGCCCGCCTTTGCCGACTGGCGAGCCATTGTCGGGCCCTTCTTTGCCGGCCCGCCCACGGTGGAGCATTTCGCCCTGGTGGCCAAGTCAGCCTGAGCCTTTGGCCAGGGCCTGGCAAACAGGCAGACAATAAAAAACGGGGCTGACGGCCCCGTTTTTTATTGTCTGCGCGCAGTTCCGATGCCGGCTACCTGGCCGCGTTTTCGTGGCCGCTGATCAGCTTCCCAAGCAACACGCCGAGCTGCACCCGCTCGTCATCATCCAGCGGACTCACGATGCGCTGCTGTGCCTTGCTGACAGCACGTTTCATCTGCAGTGCAACTTTTTCCCCTTCGGGCGTCGTCCACAGCAATTTGCGGCGCTTGTCAGATGGGTCAGCCTCCCGCTTGACCCAGCCTTTGGCTTCCAGCCGACCGATCACCGAGCCGAAAGTGGCCGGGTCAAAGGCAACGCGGCCCGACAGCGTGATCTGGTCTTCGCCCGGGTCGTCCATCAAGGCGTTCAGGATGGCGAACTGCACAGGCGTCGCGTCAAAACCGGCTGTTTCCTCCATGAAGATCGCAACCGCGAGTTGTTGCGCCCGGCGAATCAAGTGCCCGGGGGCCTCGCTGAAGTTAAAGCTTTTTGCCATTTGCCGAGTTTACCGTTCAGCTTTGCGCTCAGGGTATGTACTAGGGACATACATGATAAGCATACTTATCATTGTCAAAGCCCCCCTGATACCCTCTCACACATGTCACACACATCCCCCATCCTCATCTCGGGCGGCGGCATCGGCGGGCTGGCCGCGGCCCTGGTGCTCGCGCAGGACGGGCGCGCCGTGACACTCATGGAGCAGGCGGCGAGTTTTGGCGAGATCGGCGCCGGCATCCAGCTCGGTCCCAATATTTTCCGCATGTTTGACTACCTGGGCCTCACTGAAGCCGTCAACCGTGTGGCGTTCTTTCCCACCGGTCTTGGCATGAACGATGTGCGCACGGGCGAGAAGGTTGTCCGTGTCCCGCTTGGCGACCTGGCCCGCGCCACCTATGGCTTTCCTTATGGCGTGATTTACCGCGCCGACCTGCACCAGGTGTTCCTCAATGCCTGCCGGGCGCAGCCCAACGTCACCTTGCGCACCAGCGCCAGGGTGGAGTCGTTTGACCAGTCGGAAAGCGGCGTGACTGTGCACCTTGCAGGCGGAGAAACCGTTGAAGGCAGCGCGCTGATAGGCGCAGACGGCATCTGGAGCCGCATCCGTGAAGCCGTGGTGGGCGACGGCAAACCTCGCGTGTCGGGGCATATCGCCTACCGCGCCGTGCTCAGGCGTGAGGATGTTCCGGCTCATCTATGGAGCGACGATGTGCTGCTTTGGGGCGGCGAGAAAACCCATCTGGTTCACTACCCACTGCGCCGCGGCGAACTCTTCAACCTGGTGGCTGTTTTTCACAGCAACAAATACGATGAGGGCTGGAACACCTTTGGCGATACAGCCGAGCTGAACGAGCGTTTCGCCGATGCC
>NZ_JBFUAZ010000673.1:0-2209 GCF_056406035.1 Polaromonas sp. P1_E1_2
GGCCTGCTTCGGGCTTGAGCTTGATCAGGCCCTTGTCTTGCAGCACCAGCAGCACACGGCCGCCGTTGGTCGGGTCGTTCGGGATGCCAAAGCGCGCGCCTTCTTTCAGCTCGGCCAGGCTTTTGACTTTTTTGGAATAGAGGCCGATCGGGAAGTTGACGGTGTAGCCCACGTTGACGATCTTGTAGCCGCGGTCCTTGACCTGCTGGTCGAGGAAGGGCTTGTGCTGGTAGCTGTTGCCGTCCAGGTCGCCGGCGGCCAGTGCGGCGTTGGGCTGGATGTAGTCACTGAACTCGACGATCTGGATCTTCAGGCCGTCTTTTTCGGCGATCTTTTTGACCTGCTCAAAAATCTGCGCGTGCGGGCCGGCGGTGACGCCGATCTTCAGCGGCTTGTCTTGTGCCAGCACAGCGCCGCTGAACRAGGTGGCCAGCGCGAGTGCGACGGCGGACTGGATGAGGGTGCGTTTTTTCATGGTGTTTCCTTTTTTGAAGATGAATGAATCTGTTTTTTTGCCCTGAAGGTCAATTTCAAGGCCATTTTTAAGAGGCAAATCGGGCTCTAACCCAATGGGAACGTGCGCGAGCAGCTATCAAAAGCGTAGCAATCAACATCGCCGCGCATGGCTGTCATGGATGGACGGGGTCATCTGTGGCTCAACCTGCGCACAGCCCAGTCGCCCAGGCTTTGCACCGCCTGCACAAACAAAATGAGCACCAGCACCACGGCCAGCATGACTTCAGGCAAAAAACGCTGGTAGCCGTAGCGGATGCCCAGGTCGCCCAACCCGCCRCCGCCAATGGCGCCGGCCATGGCCGAATAACCCGTAAGGCTCACGAAGGTGATGGTCAGGCCCGCGACGATGCCGGGAAGAGCCTCGGGCAGCAGCACCTTGAAGACGATCTGCCGTGTGGTCGCACCCATGGCCAGCGCGGCTTCGATCAGCCCGTGGTCGACTTCGCGCAGCGAGGTTTCCACCAGCCGCGCAATGAACGGCGCGGCCGCGATGGTGAGCGGCACCACCGCCGCCGCCGTGCCGATGGAAGACCCGGTGATGAAGCGCGTCAGCGGAATGATGGCCACCAGCAAAATGATGAACGGCGTGGAACGCACCGCATTGACAAGGCCGCCGACGACGCGGTTCACGCCAGCGTTTTGCAGCACACCGCCCTCGTCTGTCAGGCGCAAAAACACCCCGAGTGGAATACCGATGAGCGCACCGACCGCGCCCGAAATGCCCACCATGACGATGGTTTCCCATAGCGAGCTGACAAAGAGCTCGAGCAGGGCTTGTGAGAAATTACTGAACACGGCTTAAACCCTCCCGCCCACGGCCAGCTCACCGCCGACCTGGTCTACATGCACACCGGCGCCGCGCAAATGCGCCACCGCTGCGTTGAGCTGTTCGCGTGCGCCGCGCGCAAACACTGCCAGCGAACCGAAGGGCTTGCCCTGGATTTCATCGACCTGCCCGTGCACGATGGACAAGTCAATGCCAAAGCGGCGGATCACGTCTGACAGCAAGGGCCGATCCGACTCATCCCCCGCAAAGGCCAGTCTGAGCAGCTGCCCTTCTTCCGGGTGCTCGGCACTCATCAGGGTGCGTATGCGCGCCAGCACGCTGTCGGGCAAATCCTGCGGCACGATCTCGGCGATCAGGCTGCGTGTGGTTTCGTGTTGCGGACGCGTGAAGACATCGATCACCGGGCCGCTTTCAACAATGCGGCCGGCGTCGATCACCGCCACGCGATCGGCCACCTGCTTGATCACCTGCATCTGGTGCGTGATCAACACGATGGTGAGGCCGAATTCCTTGTTGATCTGGCGCAGCAGGCCGAGGATGGAGCGCGTGGTTTCCGGGTCCAGCGCCGAAGTAGCTTCATCCGACAGCAACACCTTGGGCCGGTTGGCCAGCGCGCGCGCAATGCCCACACGCTGCTTTTGCCCGCCGCTGATCTGTGCCGGGTAGCGATCCGCCAGGACGCTCAGGCCGACGAGGTCCAGCAAGGGCTCAACACGCGCCTTGATGTCCGCTGCCGATAGACCCGCAATCTCCAGCGGCAAGGCCACGTTGCCGTACACGGTGCGCGACGACAGCAGGTTGAAGTGCTGAAAGATGATGCCGATATCGCGCCGGGCTACGCGCAGTGCTTCGCCGTTCAGCGAAGTCAGTTCCCGGCCGCCCACCAAAACCTGGCCAGCCGTCGGC
>NZ_JBFUAZ010000674.1:0-2206 GCF_056406035.1 Polaromonas sp. P1_E1_2
GGTTCGCACGGTTCAAGTCACATTTCGCCAAAACACTACGCGCCGCAGGATAGCGATCTATGAAGTGGATAAGGTGCCAAAACATCAATACGCCGGCGAACTCTTCGTTTGGATCAGCGAGCGCCTTGAAGTATTTGCTCGCCAAGCGCACGCCAAGGTGACTGGAAAGGCCCACCGCAACGCGCGGGTCAAGCGCATCCAGGCGTTCAATCAGTTGATCTTTATTGATCGACTCGCCACCGTATAGGTAAGTTTTTTTACCCCCCAGGTCTTGATCATTACTCACTGTCTGCACGATCAAGGTCGCGCCGGGCAACTTCTTTAATAGCGCGCTCGGAAAGCGAAAATTGGAGTCATGCGTAAAGTCGAGTTGTAGAAAATTTTCCGCCTCTCGTATTCCTTCCAGATAGGGATTTTCATCTTTAAACTTGGTCTTGACGCCAAGCTCTGCCACCTGTTTGTTGAACGACTGCGCCGAAGTCGTCAACAACTCAAACTGCGCCTGTATCTGTTCACGTGTCGCGCGATCAACAAATAGTATCGACAACTGAGTTTCATTAAGAGACATACTTCTATCCTTGGAGCTTGAACGAAATGATCCGAACCTGAATTCAGGTGATCACAAAAGCTCAGCGAGCCGCGCTTCAATCGTCTTCAGCATGTTCACCGCATCCACCCCTTTGTTGCTGCGCTTAATGTGATTCTCAAGCAGCGTCTTGGCTCTCTCCAGGCGTGGCTGAGTGGGCAACCAATGCGCCATGAGGATTTTTGCTGCCGCGATATGGCCTTCATCCAATGCCTTCAGCATGGGGTCATCGCTTTTTTGACTCAACGCAAATTCATGGTGCTCAATGGCGTTGGGGTTGGCGCCGCGCTTGAGCAGCATGCTGACGAGTTCAACGCTCCCGCTCGATGCAGCCTTGTGCATAAGCGTTATCTGGTCGGAGCCGGTCGCGTTGACATTGCAGCCTGCATCGAGCAGCAGTTCAACCACATCGGCATGCCCATCCCTAGCTGCATTCAGTATGGGTGGTTCAGGCTCATAAGAACTAAACGCCGCATACGGCATATCCAGATCAACGCCCAACTTTGCCAGCGCCCTGATCTTGGCCAGGTCATGCCCGCGAATCGCCTTGTGAAGATCACGTGGCACATCACCGGTGTAGGCGTCGGAGGGTGGCGAGGAAACCATGCCCCGCGCCTTCAGGTAATCCACTGCACCCTTGATGTATCCAAGCTTCCAGTAAAGATTCTCGCCAGTCGCCAGCTTGACGTTGAGATCCAGCCCCATCGAATCGGCAAAGGCCAGGAACGCCGGGATTTCCTCCTCGCCGTGCGTTCGCAGGTCGAGCAAAGCCGGCACGCCGTTGGCGTTCAACGCGGATGGATCTGCACCATGTTCCATCAGCAGTTTGCAGGCATCCTGGTGCCGGTAAACGATGGCGTAGTGCAGTGGCGTTTGCCCGGCCGCGTTTCGGAGTGTGAGGTCTGCTCCAGCCTTGACCAGCATCTCGATGACATCAAACGATTTGTTGTTGATGGCAAGATGCAGCGGCGTTCTGAACCCGTCCTCTTTGATTCGTTTGTCGGGCGTCTGGACGTTCACATCCACGCCTGCTGCAATCAACAGCTTGACGATGGGCTTCTTGTCATGCAGCACGGCCAGATGGATGGGGTACACACCGGGCCGTACTTCCTGGTTCGGACTGATGCCTTTGGCCAGAAGCCGTTTGATCTCCGCCGACTTGCCTTTTTCCAATGCCGTGAGGAACGCAAAGTCGTCATCGAACTCGGCCACGGCGGCCACAAACTCCGCCTCTTTCGCCTTGGCCTTGCCGATTCGAACCAGCTTGGTGACACTGCCCGTGCGGCTGTCGTCAATGCTGGCGCGCAGGTGTGTGGCGCCCAATTCGATCAGTTCGCTCAGCAGCGTCTGGCTGTCCAGGCCCAGCTCCATGAATCGCAATTCCAGGCGTCGGCCAAAACGTTCCACGCGCTCGACGCGAATCCGTTCATCTGCATTCGCCTGAACGCAGCGCAAACCCAACGCCCCGAGGGCCTGGCTGGCCATATCCCACGCATCACCGGAAGCAGGCTTGAAAGCTTCCAGCCAGCGCTGACTGATGGCGTTGTCTTCAAAACAGAGGGTGGCAATCGTTCTTACTTCGGACATGGGGTCCTATTTACGTTCATCTTGCTGTGATAC
>NZ_JBFUAZ010000675.1:0-2203 GCF_056406035.1 Polaromonas sp. P1_E1_2
GCCCCAAAAAAGGGGCTTTGACTCTCAATCACCGGCGGTCAGCGAAACCACCTTGTCGCGTCGCCCCAAACCGGCGGCCAGCATCGGCCGCGCATTCGAAAGACCCTCAAGCCAGGGCCGGGTGCCCGCCTTGAAACGCAAGCCGCCAGGGCTGTTTGCCAGGGCTTGTGCGGTGCAGCGCAGGATGCGCAGGCACTGCTTGTTGAAGTCCTGGATGCCGCTGCTCAAGGTGCGGCTGGGGCCCTGCGCTTGTCCGTCATTCATCGGGTGCTCCGTCATGCTGGTCATGGCGTGATTCTGGGAGCCGGGGGTGACGCGTTCGTGTCAGTTCAATGGCAGTTGTGTGACACGGGAAGAAATTCGCGTCGTGTGGCGGGCACGCATCGGCCGCCTGCGCAGCGCGTTTAAGAGCCCAACGCGTACCTGGTTGCCAACAGCACTTCGAGCCTCTTTGTTATGGCCTCGCATTCGTCCGCCTCCAGACGGCTGAACTGAGCCGCCCAGGTTTTGGATGAAGCAAATTTTGGAAACTGCGGTGGTTCGCCCCATTGCCAATCGGGGTGACTCGCTTTTGGGCTTCTTCCGAAGATATGCAGATGCATTTTCCGGTGAAGCTGGGGGGTTTTTGGTCCGGGTGGATGCGCCAGTTCGTTGAGCGCGTTGTTACCGGCCTCCCAGTAGTTCAGGCACCCTCCGGCGAGCTGGGGCAGTGTTTCCAGCATGGCTCTTGCGGTGGCTGCGACCAGGCAGGCCCATAGCGCCAGTTCATCGGGGGTCAGTTCACTTCTTTCCCACACCGGCCGGGGCGGATTGACCAGCAAATGTCCGCCATCGCTTCGATGGTTCATCGGGCTGACTGGTAACGCGACCGTGCCCCCGGCGCAATTGATGAGTGTGTGGTGAATGTCCAAGTGAAAATCTCCAAAAGAAGAGGGAATGAAAAAAGTGGTATCGGATGCGCGCTCAGTTGCTGCGCTGCCTCAGGCAGGCCATGGCGGTGACCGAAAGAAGAAGTGCAGCAACGCCGTAAATCCATGCGGAGGGCACGATGGGCAAMAACAGGCCGGCCAGCACCGGGCCTGCGCCGGCGCCCATGTCGCGCCAGACCGAGCGTGTGGCGAGAGCCTGTATGCGTCCGGGCCCCGGCGTGCGCAGTGCAACCAGCGGCGGCAGCAGCGGCAACAGCAAGGCACGCAAAACCACAATGGCAAGTGCGCAAGTCCACAGCCAGCCGAAACCAAAGCCCACCAGGGCAACAGAAGTGAGCACGGAGAAGGTCACCAGAAGAACTTCGACGCCATGCTTTTCAGCCATGTGTCCGCCGGCAGAACTCAAGACAATTTCCGCCAGGTAGCGGACCGACAGCAGAAGCCCGGCCACGATGACCGGGTTGCCGGGCAACAGGTCACGGCCCAGATAAGACAGGCCGATGATGAAGAGGCCGTCCAGCACCAGGCCTTCCGTGAAGGAAAAGATGTCCAGCCCGCCCGGAAGCCTGATTCCTGTTTTTCGTGGTGCCGGCTCGGCATGCGCGGCGGTTGGCAGCTGCCGCGAGACGAGCAAGGCACTCAACGCAACAGCCGCGAACAGGAAAAAAATAACTTTGGGGCCAAACCAAAGCGCACACACCCCGCCCAATGGCAAAGCAAGCATGGGCCCCAGTGCCGTGAATGCGCGGGACCGCCCTGCCCGACGCGCAGCGCCCGCCGGTTCGGCAGTGGCCAATGCCTGGGTGGCCAGGTTCAGGGCTGCGAAGGCCAGGCCCCACAAGAGCCGCAAGAACAACAGGGCGACGAACCCGGTCAGCATCGCGTAGCCCAGTGCGCACACCGCGGCCGCTAGCGCCGCCAGTGAGCAGGTGAGCCGTTCACCGTTGCGGGCGTAAAACCTTGCCACCGCTGCGTAGCCCGCTATTCGCACCAGGCGGTTGGCGGCCAGGAGAATGCCCGCTTCGGGCAAGGTGACGCCAAACGCAGGAGCGAACATCGGCAGGAGCAGGTAGAGCACCGTGTCCCCCGGAAGTGAGAGCCCGAGCACCATGGCGGCATGGCGCGAGTTGCGGTCGGAAGTAGAAGCCGTGATCTGTTGCATGGCTTGTATGGTGCGCAGGGCCGCCTCTCCCGACAAACGATATTAGTGCGCGGCACGTGTGAGAAAATTGCACACATGTTGCCTCGCCTGCCTCCGTTGAACGCGGTCCGTG
>NZ_JBFUAZ010000676.1:0-2195 GCF_056406035.1 Polaromonas sp. P1_E1_2
ACCTCGTGCAGGCCCAAGGCAGCGACGGCCGCAGCATCGGCCTGACCTACCAGCTTCCCGCCGGCGCAGATCCCGCCACTGGTGGACGACTCAGCAGCATCACCGACAGCCAGGGCACCACCAACCTGGCCTACGACAGCGCCGGCAACCTCRCCAGCCTCACCTGGCCCGACGGCAAGAGCCGCAACTTTCATTACGAGAGCACCAGCTTCATCCAAGGCCTGACCGGCATTACCGACGAGCTCGGCGTGCGTTACGCCACCTTCGGCTACGACAGCGGGGGGCGCGCCATCTCCACCGAGCATGCCGGAGGGGCAGGCCGCTACAGCACCAGCTACAGCACCCCACCCCAGATTGCCGTCACGGAGGTCTACGACAGCACCGCACAAGTGCTGTACCGTTACCACGACTGGTCCCAGGCGCAAGGCACCGCCGTCACCGATCCCCAGAATGCCAGCCAGGCTATGGGCGCCACAACAATCAACGGCAAGAGCTACCTCACCAGCCAGAGCCAGCCCGCCGGCAGTGGCTGCGCTGCCAGCACCAGCACCCTGAGTTACGACGCCAATGGCAACATTGCCAGTCGCGACGACTTCAGCGGCAACCGAAGCTGCTATACCAGCGACCTGGCCAGGAACCTGCAGACGACCCAGGTCGAAGGCCTGGCCAGTACCGCCAGTTGTGGCGGCGTACTGCCAACGAATGCCACACTTCCCACCGGCAGCCGCAAGACCAGCACCCAGTGGCACCCGGACTGGGCCTTGCCCGCGGTCATTGCCGAGCCTGGCAAACGCACGACCTATGTGTACAACGGACAGCCCGACCCCAGCGCCTCCAATGCAGTGGCCGCCTGCGCGCCCGCTGCGGCACTGCTGCCCGACGGCAAGCCCATTGCAGTGCTGTGCAAGCAGATCGAGCAGGCCACGACGGATGCCGACGGCAGCCTGGGCTTTGCTGCAACACTGGACGCCAGCGCCACTGCGCGTGTCACCAGCTTCACCTATGACGTCCAAGGCCGAACACTCACCAGCACCGATGCCCTGAATCGCTCAAGTAGCTACGCCTACTACGGCACCACCAGCTTCAGCGGTACGGCACCCAATGAGAACAACATCGATCCGGAGTTGAGTCGCGTCAGCTTGCTACTCTATGGTTTCGGCTCAGCCGGTTCCCTCATCGTGGACAGCAGCCTTTCGCCCAAGCCCTTGACGGTGCTGGGTAATGCTCAGATCAGCACGGCCCAGAGCAAATTTGGCAGCAGTTCAATTTACTTTGGTGCGAACGGGGCGTCCGTGGGCACTCCATCGGCACCGGATTTCCAATTCGGCTCCGGGAATTTCACGATTGAAACCTGGGCGTACCAGACAAACCGCAATACCGGCACCTATTGGGCATACCAGCAGGTTGTAGGGCAATACGAAGTCACCGTGAATTCAAACGTTAGTTTCGTACTGCTCGCTGCGGACGGGTACCCTCGGGCCGCTTTCTGGTCGGGGAGCGCGGTGGCGGCGGACATCAATGCAGCAAATCAATTGCCCCTGAACACGTGGGTGCATCTGGCCGCGGTGCGCAATGGCAATTTAGTGACCCTTTACGTCAACGGCGTGAGCGCCGGTTCCGCGGCCTTGACTACCAGTCTGGACGTTTCTGCCAGAAACATCACGGTAGGCGCGGACAGTGCCCGCCAAATAGGCTGGAGCGGGTATCTCTCCGATCTGCGGATCACAAAGGGGGTGGCGCGGTACGCCGCGAACTTCACGCCACCGGTACGGGCATTTTCTGATACAGGGCCGGTTGTTGATTCCAACGCCGTAGGTCGCAGGACAGGGGATCTGCAGAGTGTGACGAACGCAGCAGGGCATGTCACCCAGTTCACCCAATATGACAGGGCAGGGCGGGTCCGGCAGATGGTTGACCCCAAGGGAATCGTCACCGACATGACCTATACCCCGCGCGGCTGGGTGAGCAGTGTGGCTGTCACCCCGCCAGGCGGAGCAGCCCGCACCACCACCTACGCCTACGACAACGCCGGCCAGCTGACAGGGGTCGTCATGCCCGACAGCACCAGCATGAGCTACAGCTACGACGCTGCGCACAGGCTGACCGGCGTGACCGATGCCAAAGGCAACACCATCACCTACACCCTGGACGCCATGGGCAACAAGGTCAGCGAACAGGTCAAGGACCCGCAAGGC
>NZ_JBFUAZ010000677.1:0-2192 GCF_056406035.1 Polaromonas sp. P1_E1_2
GAGGTTGTATTTCTGGGCCGCCTTGGTCACGTAAGCGATACGCGTCGAGAAAATGCCTTTTTCGCCAGTGAGTTTTTCATAGACAAAATCGGAAATGCGGTGTGCAGACAGCCGCAAGTCAGCAGGCCCTACCGTGTAACTCTGGCCTCCCAAATCCTGTCCGCGCACGATATCCCAGAGGCGAAGACGAACATCAAAACGACCATCTGCCAACGGGGAAATGCTGCCGGTCACCATCGAATCAGCGCCTTTTTGCTTCCAGGCAGCCAGATCCGGGCGGGTATTCTCATCCGCGACGATCCCTGCGGTATCGATCGGTCGAAACATGCCACTACGTTCAAGGTCTGCCCGGACGATGGCGCCGATCTTTTGCGGTGCCTGCGCTTCTCCCCGAAACGTGGCGATGGCGATGGGCAGTTGGGTCAGGCCAACTCCGGAAACCTCAACGCGAAATTGCGCCAGAGCCGGCACTGCCGGGAGCGTGGCAGCAACCAGCATTCCAGCAATGGTGCGACGGCGAATAAGGGGTGTGATGCTCATGGTTTTTTTTCAGGTCAATGCAAATGCGTTATTTTGATGGGTGTTTGAGGGGCAATCTGGCCCAGCCCTTTCTCCGCCTGCGTGACAGCAGTTTTCATGCGCTGGAGCACCCTGTTTTTATTGATGGATTCCTGGTCGCGCGTGTTCTCTCGGTGCCAAAGATGAAATACTTCCGTACCCATAAAACCATTTTTGCGCCGAATTCCCATATGGCTGAGCCTCAACACCAGGTCGGCATCTTCATGACCCCACCCCTGAAAAGTTTCGTCAAATCCGTTGACGTTAAAAAAATCCCGCCGCCAGACACCCAGATTGCAGCTGCGAATGCCTTGCCACTGAAAACCTTGTTGTACCCTGAATAAACGCCATGGCCAGGACAGGAGGTGCAATAATTTGTTGCTATCGCCCTGCAGCCGGGCGCGAATCCAGAACGATACAGGACGGCTGGGTAAATCAATAGCGCCATTGACTACACGTTCTGTAAGACGTTGGCTGATCAATACCCGGCTTCCGTTGACAAAACATCCTGGCTCGGCGAGGCGAGCATGCTCCGCCACAAAGCGCGGCCCGGGAACGCAGTCTCCATCAAGAAAAACCAGATAGTCGGCCGTAGCCAGACTGGCTCCGAGGTTGCGAGCCTGCGCTGCGGTAAAGCCCACGTCAGGGTGCCAAACGTGGCGGACGGAGCAGTTGAAGTCCGGACATTGCTTATGGAGCATCTCCACTTCATCCGCGCGAGATCCATCATCGGCAATGATGACTTCATGCGCCGGCCCGCATTGACCTGCGAGTGACTTCAAAACAACCAGCAACGCATTGGTTCGGTTATAGGTCAGCACAATAAAGCTGACCTTCACGGTGTGCTCGTTCACTTGCCGGAATTCCGTTGCAGCAACCAAAGCTTCAGGTAGCGGTAATAGGTACCTTCGGCATTTGAAATGGCAAGCACAAGCCCCATGCGCCCGTCCATGAAACCCAAGCGCAAAAAATAGGTTCGAAAGAATGCCCAAAAACCATGGCCGAGCGCTTTGCTGATCGATGATTTTTTACCCTTGCTGTGCAGCACTTGGGCACCGGCACTGGAATAGCGGTTGGCCTTGTCGAGAACCGACTCAAAGTTTGCGAAACTTTCGTGGAGCAGGGAGGAGTTCAACTGCCCTACCGGGTTCGACGTAAGAATTTTTTCATGGACAAGATCATCCGAAAAACGGGCACTCTCGCGCCGAAACAGTCGCGTCACACGATCGGGATACCAGCCGGAATGCCGCATATATTGCCCGCAATAGCTGGAAAGACGAGGAAAAGAATAGACGTCAAACGCCGGCGCCTGAAGCGCTTTGATGATTTCACGCTGAAGCTCGGGGGTAACTCTTTCGTCCGCATCCAGAGAAAGAACCCATTGGGAACTCGCCAGGGCCAATGCGCGGTTTTTCTGGGCACCAAACCCCGGCCAGTCATGGTCGATGCTGACGCGAGCTCCCATGGACCTGGCAATGGCCACAGTTCCATCACTGCTGCCTGAATCGAGGACCACGACCTCATCGGCGAAAGCTACCGAGCGTAAACAGGCCTCCATGTTATGGGCCTCATTCTTGGTGATGATGGTTACGGACAAGCTTGCCAACGAATGCCTACTCGGAAGATCACAAGGG
>NZ_JBFUAZ010000678.1:0-2166 GCF_056406035.1 Polaromonas sp. P1_E1_2
GCTCAATGCCGTACTTGCTCATCTGCGTCATGTTGCGGTTGGGCCGCATCTGGCCGACCAGGCCGGCCGCGTGCCAGGTGGTGCCGCTGGTGAGCTTGCCCTGCTCGAGCAGCAGCACATCGGTCTTGCCCATTTTGGCCAGGTGGTAAGCCACCGAACAACCGGCGATGCCGCCGCCCACGATCACGATTTCTGCATGGCTGGGAAGCGTCGTGGTGGTCATGGCATAAGCCTCACAGAAAGTCGGAAGTTTTGTGTCAAGCCAGGCGGATGGCCATCACGCCGCCAACGATGGCGCAAGTGCCAACAAAGCGGCGTACGGTAAAAGCTTCTTTCAGCAGCCAGCAACCGATCAACACGGCAAACAGCACCGAAGTTTCGCGAAGCGCCGCGACCGTAGCCACGGGCGCACGCGTCATGGCCCATAACGCAATGCCGTATGAGCCCAGCGAGGCCAGTGCGCCGCCGGTAGCCACGGGCCAGCGGTGTTTCGCGTAGTCGGCCATGGCGCGCCCGCGCCGCGCCATCATCAGGAGGCCGAATGGCCAGCCATCGAACAGGAAGAGGGTGGCAACGTACTGCAGGGCGTTGCCTGAAGCGCGAACGCCCAACCCATCGACCACGGTGTAGACGGCGATGATGACGGCGTTGGCCAGCGCAAAGCCGACGGCCTTGGGCGCATGCAGGGCGTGGCGGCTCAGGCCCAGTACCAGCACACCGCAGCAAATACCCAGGATGCCGGCCCAGGCCAGCGGCGTGAGCGTTTCACCCAGGGTGAAACTGGCCGACAGGGCCACCAGCAGTGGCGCTACGCCGCGCATCAACGGGTAGGTCAGGCCCAGGTCGCCATGCTGGTAGGCGCGCGTGGTGGCAATGTAGTAGCCGATGTGAATCAGTACCGATGCGCCGATGAATGGCCAGGCCTCAACCCGCGGCCAGCCGACCAGCAGCACCAGCGGCAACGCCAGCACCGACCCAATCAGGTGAATGACCGCCATGTCCAGCGCTTTGTCGGCACTGGACTTCACCAGGGCATTCCAACCTGCATGCAGCAGCGCGCCAAACAGCACAGCGCCCAGCACCGGCCACGTCAGCGCAAGAATTTCAGGCGGCAAGCGAGGGCTCTGCGGCGGGAAGGGCACAGCGCCTGGCCCGTGCCAGGTAGTGCGCCAGTGGCGGCGTGGCCTTGTGCGCATCTTTCGCGAGATCGTCCCAGAGGCGCAGCTTCACCGCATCCCCGGCACCGGGCTGCGCGATGAAGCGCGCCGCCTCTTCTGCGGAAAAGATGCCGCCCTGCAGCTGCAGGCTGCGTTTGGAATCCGCTGAAAGGCTGGAATGGTAACCACGCCGCGCCGCGCACAGATAGCGCTTGGCATCCACATGCAGCTTTATGGCGTCCAGCACCTCGTCGGGGAAAAGACCCCGCAAAAAAGGCAGTGCTCGGTACTGGTGAACGTCATCCACACCACGCAGCGACGGTGTCTCACCCAGGTCGTGCAACAAGTGCCCCAGGTCATGCAACAGTGCCGCGGTCACCAGCGCATCGCTCGCGCCTTCGGCTTCGCCGAGCGCCGCAGTCTGTAACGCGTGCTGGAGTTGCGTCACGGGTTCGCCGCTGTATTGCTCGCCGCCGCGCTCTTTGAAGAGTTGTTCGATGTCGTCAAAGTTCAGCACGTGAATTCCTTACACAGTACGCATTGAAGAAGAAGGCTACTTAAGCCAGCGGCCGCCGTGGAACCGGCTTCGCCGGGCCGCAGGCTGCGCCCCCTGGAAGGGGGAGGCGCCGAAGGCGCTTCGGGGGTGAATCATGAGCTCCATGGGAGCGAATAGGTTTTTAGATTGGTGAAGCTTTTAATCGCTTCCTGCACGCCCTCTTTATAGCCCAGGCCCGAGTCCTTGATGCCGCCAAAAGGCGTGAGCTCCAGGCGATACCCAGGCACCTCCCGCACATTGACGGTACCGACGTGCAACTCGCTGACAAACCGGTTGATGTAGTCCAGGCGATTGGTGCAGACGGCACTTGAAAGACCGTAGGCCGTGCCGTTCGAAATCTGGATGGCTTCGTCAATGCTTTTGAAGCGGATCACCGGGGAGACCGGCCCGAAGGTCTCCTCGTGCGCCACCGTCATCTGCGGCAACACATGGTCCAGCAGCGTAGGTGAATAA
>NZ_JBFUAZ010000679.1:0-2156 GCF_056406035.1 Polaromonas sp. P1_E1_2
GGGCATCACCTGCATCCTTATTTCACACAAGCTCAACGAAATTTCACGCGTGGCGGACGCGATCACCATCCTGCGCGACGGCAGCACCGTCGAAACACTGGACTGCCGTGCCGAAGCCATCAGCGAGGATCGCGTCATTCGCGGCATGGTGGGCCGTGAGATGGCTGATCGATATCCGCCGCGCCAGCCGCAAATTGGCGAGACCGTGTTTGAAGTGCGCGACTGGAACGTCTATCACCCGCTGCACACGGACAGGAAATTCATCAAAGGTGTCAGCCTGCAGGTGCGGCGCGGTGAAATCGTCGGCATTGCCGGACTGATGGGGGCGGGGCGCACAGAGCTTGCCATGAGCATCTTCGGCCGTTCGTGGGGGCGCCGCATCAGCGGCCAGGTTCTTCTGAACGGCCAGCCTGTTGATGTCGGCACGGTAGAGAAAGCCGTTCGCCATGGTCTGGCCTATGTGACCGAAGACCGCAAGGGCAACGGGCTGATATTGAACGAAGACATCCAGTTCAATGTGTCGCTGGCCAACCTCAAGGGCGTTTCAAGTGCCTCCGTCATCGACAGCGGCCGCGAATACCAGGTCGCGCAGAGCTACCGGGAAAAGCTCCGCATCCGGTGCTCAAGCGTTGGCCAGAAAGTCCTCAACCTCTCGGGCGGGAACCAGCAGAAAGTGGTGCTCGGGAAATGGCTGTTCACCAGCCCCGAAGTCCTCATCCTCGACGAGCCCACGCGCGGCATCGACGTGGGCGCCAAGTACGAGATTTACACCCTGATGGCCCAGCTCGCGGCAGAAGGGAAATGCATCATCATGATTTCCTCGGAAATGCCCGAATTGCTGGGCATGACGGACCGCATCTACGTCATGAACGAAGGCCGCTTCATCGCCGAGATGCCGACGGCCGAAGCCTCCCAGGAAAAGATCATGCGCGCGATCATGAAAGCAAGCTGAAATGAACAACGAGTCCTCCAACGCCACCGCGATTGCGGCAAAAACCGCCGCTGCCAGCGGCAAATCGCCGCTCGACTACCTGAAGCACAACTTCCGCGAGTACGGCATGCTGATCACGCTGGTGGCCATCATGGGCTTCTTCCAGTACATGACCGAGGGCACGCTCATGCAGCCCCTCAACCTCACCAATCTGGTCCTGCAGAACAGCTACATCGTCATCATGGCGCTGGGCATGCTGATGGTGATCGTGGCCGGGCATATCGACCTGTCGGTCGGTTCGGTGTGCGGTTTCATCGGCGCGCTGGCGGCCGTGCTGATGGTGGAGTACGGCTGGCATTTCGTGCCGGCCTCGCTGGTGTGCCTGCTCTGCGGCGCGCTGATAGGCGGGGTTCAGGGCTGGTTTGTCGCGTTCTTCCGCATCCCTTCTTTTATCGTCACGTTGGCCGGCATGCTGGTGTTCAAGGGGCTGGCGTTGGCACTGCTGCAGGGCCAGTCGGTCGGCCCCTTCCCCGATTCATTCCAGATGCTCAGCTCGGGTTTCATGCCCGACCTGCTGAGCAGCGAAGGCCTGCGCATGACTTCGCTGCTGCTGGGCGTGGCGCTGGCCGCCGTGCTCGCCGTGGCCGGCATACGCGCGCGGGCCAAGCAGCTCAAGCACGGCATCCAGGCCGAGCCCGCCGCCATTTTCTTCGTCAAAACGGCGATGTTCTCGGCGCTGCTGATCTATTTCAGCTACCTGCTGGCTTCCTACAGGGGGCTGCCGAATGTGCTGATCGTGATGGCCGCGCTGATTTTCCTGTTCCACTTCATCACGGGTCGCACCACTATCGGGCGGCGCGTCTATGCGCTGGGCGGCAACGAAAAGGCAGCCAAGCTGTCGGGCATCAAGACCGAGCGCCTGGCCTTCTATACCTTCGTGAACATGGGCGTGCTGGCGGCGCTGGCAGGCTTGGTGTTCGCCGCGCGCCTGAATACCGCGACGCCCAAGGCCGGCCTGGGCTTTGAGCTCGACGTCATCGCCGCCTGCTTTATCGGCGGGGCCTCGGCCTCGGGCGGTGTCGGCAAGGTCATGGGCGCGGTGATCGGTGCGTTTGTGATGGGCGTGATGAACAACGGCATGTCCATCCTGGGCATCGGCATCGACTACCAGCAGGTCATCAAGGGCGTGGTGTTGCTGKCCGCCGTGTTTGTCGACGTCTACAAC
>NZ_JBFUAZ010000680.1:0-2151 GCF_056406035.1 Polaromonas sp. P1_E1_2
GCCAGGTACCACGCTTCTCGGCGGGCGTCATCTCGGGCCAGTGCTGCACTTCGTCAAACGTGCGGCCGCAGCCCTTGCACAAGGCGTCCCCCTGGCTGGTTGAGCAAATGGCAATGCAGGGCGTATCGGCGGTCGTGTCGTACCAGGTCCGCCACGCCGCCAGCGCCTTGGGCGGAAAGCTTTTTTCGTCGGCCTCGTCCTCGTGGTAGAAAACCAGGAGCGCGTAGACCTCGGCGAGCGCACGCAACTCGGGCGCCAGCGTCACGCCGTCAGGCGAAGGTTTTTTGTCGCGCCAGTAATTGATGGCGGCTTCAATATCGGTGATGTGGATGCCGGGCATGGAACGGTGGGTCTAAGGGCTGCCGCTGAGCGGATGAAGCGAGCGCAAGGAGGCGAAGAAAGGCGAGGAAGCGAAGTGGCAGCGCCGGGCCGTTCATTATCAGCCAGATGGGCGGGCCAGCCGTCTATGGGGGAAATGGGGCAATGTCCCCGCATCGCGCCGCTGCGCGGCAAGGCCGGGTTGCAAAAAATCTTTTTTTATTGTCAAATACCCAGACGAAGGGGAGTAACTCCCTCGTTTTGCTGCAATATACGAAAACAGACACCACAGCAAAATCGCTAACAACAAGTCGTCATTACGAAGTTGACACTTCCGGCTTGTTGGGCATGCAGCGACACTGCATGTCGAGCCAGACCTTCGATTGAAACCTGAACAGGTTTGATCGAGGTATCTGCGGCGTCCACGGCGCCGACTCCAGCCACCCATCACACCCGTTCCGGTTTCACGAAGCCGGAAATCCGTCGTGCGCCGTCACGCGGATTTCCAAGTCGAAACTTGACATGGAGTGTGACGTGGAACTATTTACTGCCCCCTGGTGGTCCGCCCTGCTGGCGATCATCCTCATCGACCTGGTGCTCGCCGGCGACAACGCCATCGTGATTGCACTGGCCGCGCGCAACCTGCCGTCCCACCTGCAGAAAAAAGCCATCGTCTGGGGTACGGTCGGCGCCATTGTGGTCCGCTCTGCCATGACGGTTGGCGTGGTGTGGCTGCTGAAAATTCCCGGCCTGATGCTGGTGGGCGGCCTGGGGCTGCTGTGGATTGCCTACAAGCTGCTGGCCGACCAGGGTGACAAGGAGCACGACGGCCCGGTTGCCCACACCTTTTGGGGCGCCATGAAAACCATCGTGGTGGCCGACGCCCTGATGGGCATCGACAACGTGCTGGGTGTGGCCGGCGCCGCGCACGGCTCGTTTGACCTCGTGGTCATCGGCCTGCTGGTCAGCATCCCGATCGTGGTGTTTGGCAGCACCATGGTGCTCAAGCTGGTGGAACGTTTCCCCATCATCATCAATGTCGGCGCTGCTGTTCTGGCCTTTACCGCCGCGAAGATGATTGTGAGCGAGCAGCTGCTCGACCCGATCTACGGCGGCCCGGGCACCATGCCTTCGGCTGAAACCCTGCACCTTGCCGCGCAGTGGGCAACCTACGCCCTTGCAGTGGCAGGCGTTCTGGGCGCTGGGTGGTGGACCACACGACGCTCACGCTCCGCGCAGGATGCCGACCTGATCCCACATTGAAACCAGCAACCCGTGGGGGGCGTATGCCCCTCTTTCAGCCAGCAAGCTTCTAAAACGACGACAACTCAAGGAGAACTTTATGGACAACATCATTGTGTACATTGACGATGCCGCATATGCCCTGCAGATGCTGCAACCCATGCTGCCTGCCGGCGAGGCCGACAGCCCTACTCGCTGGATCGTGGTCGGCTGCGCACCCCGCGTGACGCACCGCGTCAGCAAATGGGTGACACACAGTGCGCGCGAAAGCTGGCGCGGCAAATGGGCCGAGAAGGTATTCGCGCAGCTGACGCCCCTTCTTCAGAAAGAGGGCAACACCGTGTTGACCCAGCTGGCGCAGGCCACCTTGGTCACCCAGACCGAGGGCCTCATCAAGCAGTATKGCGTCGCACGCGTGCTGGATGCCCGGCGCCCGAAATTCGGCCAGGACATGCAACCGGTCACGGCAACGCAGGCCCAGGAAAGCCACGGCATCCTGGGTTATGCCACGGCACTGGCAGGTGCCGGGCTGCTGGTCGCAAGCGACTGACGGCTTTCACCTCGTGCTGGAATCCCGGGATGGTGCCTCCC
>NZ_JBFUAZ010000681.1:0-2149 GCF_056406035.1 Polaromonas sp. P1_E1_2
GGGCAACACCGCGCTGTCGCAAGCCAGCCGCATCCTGCAGTTCCGTCCGCTGGGCAATAACGGCGCCGGCGGCGCAGACGGCAAACCGGCCGGTGCGCCGGCCGCAGAAGACGCAACCGCAGCAGACGATCGCGCGCCCAAGCCCTTCGAATCGGCCGCCTGGCTCACGCGCACCGCCCTCTGTGTGGAAGTGCGCGACCCGCAGCGCGCCAACGGCCCCAAAGACAAACCCAAGGCCRACCCGGACAGCAAGGCCAACAAGTCGGGCCGTGGCGAAACCGGTGCGATCTACGTCTTCATGCCGCCCATGGAAAGGCTCGAAGACTACCTCGACCTGTTGGCCGCGGTGGAAGCAACGGCGCAGTCGCTGGGCGTGAGCATCGTGCTCGAAGGCTACCCGCCACCGCGCGACCCGCGCCTGAAGATGCTGCAGGTCACGCCTGACCCGGGCGTCATTGAAGTCAACATCCACCCGGCCTACAACTGGGGCGAGCTGGTGGAACACACCGAGTTCCTCTACAAGATTGCGCATGAAACGCGCCTGTCGGCCGAGAAATTCATGACCGACGGCCGCCACACCGGCACCGGCGGCGGCAACCACTTTGTGCTGGGTGGCGCCACGCCGGCCGACAGCCCCTTCCTGCGCAAGCCCGAGGTGCTGGGCAGCCTGATCGCCTACTGGCACAACCACCCGTCGCTGAGCTATCTGTTCTCGGGCATGTTCATCGGCCCGACCAGCCAGGCGCCGCGTGTGGACGAGGCCCGCAACGACCAGCTGTACGAACTGGAAATCGCCCTGCGCGAGATCGAGAACAACCGCAAAAAATACGGTGCCGACATGCCGCCCTGGCTGGTTGACCGCACACTGCGCAACATCCTGGTCGACGTCACCGGCAACACGCACCGTAGCGAGTTCTGCATCGACAAGATGTATTCGCCCGACTCCGCCACCGGGCGCCTGGGCCTGCTGGAGCTGCGCGCGTTTGAAATGCCGCCGCATGCGCGCATGAGCATTGCCCAGCAATTGCTGCTGCGCGCGCTGGTATCGCGCTTCTGGAACAAGCCCTACCACGGCCGTGTCACGCGCTGGGGCACCGAACTGCACGACCGCTTCCTGCTGCCGGGCTTTATCCGCATGGATTTTGAAGACGTGCTAACCGAGTTGCGCGAAGCCGGCTACGGCTTCGACATGGCCTGGTTCGAACCTCACTTCGAGTTCCGCTTCCCGTTGATCGGACAGGTCAAGGCCAACAGCATTGAGCTGACGCTGCGCAGCGCGCTGGAGCCCTGGCATGTGATGGGCGAGGAAGGCTCGGCCGGTGGCACGGTGCGTTACGTGGATTCATCGCTCGAGCGCGTCGAAGTGCATGTGACGGGCCTGAACGACAACCGCTATGTCGTCACCGTCAACGGCCGTGCATTGCCGCTGCAAAGCACCGGCCGCGTCGGCGAATATGTGGCCGGTGTGCGCTACAAGGCCTGGAACCCGCCATCGGCCCTGCACCCGTCGATCGGCGTGCATGCACCGCTCACGTTTGACATCGTCGACACCTGGATGGAACGCTCGCTGGGCGGCTGCCAGTACCATGTGGCGCACCCGGGCGGGCGCAGCTACGACACGCTGCCGGTCAATTCGTACGAGGCTGAAAGCCGCCGCCTCACACGCTTTTTCCGCATGGGCCATACACCCGGCAAGATGCGCGTCGCGCCGGCGCAGCCGAGCCGGGAGTTCCCGTTCACGCTCGATTTGCGTTGAATCCGTGCTGGCGACAGCCGCCCGGGAGCTTGAGGGTCCTCGGGCGAAGCGCCTCCCCGGCTGTCTTATGGCTGCAACATTTGCATGCGCAAGCGGCATAAATAGCCATTTTGGCCGCGCATTGAACCCGCCTTGAGCCTTGCAGGGGATGGGCCACAGGCATACTTGCACCCACGTGGAAAATAACACCCAGTCACTTTTTGCCGCCCAGTCGCTTGAATCCCCCTGCGCACTGGCTGCCGCGCTGGCGCCTCATGCGGCGGCGGGGCATTTCGATGAGTTGCGGGGCCGTGTGTCCGAAGGCCCCGCGCCCGCTGAAGCGGCCGCGCCGGCACAGCCCGCGCTGCGGGCCGCGGGCAGCCCCCCTGAAACAGCCCCGGCCCGGCCCGAAGC
>NZ_JBFUAZ010000682.1:0-2146 GCF_056406035.1 Polaromonas sp. P1_E1_2
TCAACGGCCACACGGGCGAACTCAGGGGTACCGGCAAAAATGACACGCATGGAGTCCGATTCTAAAGACTCCTAGGGAAATCCCGTGGTTCCGGCACGCGGTACAACGGCCGACGTCCGTACGTACGGACAGGTTAACGGGGCGAGTCGCGCTCCTCGTCCTTTTTCTGCTTGATCATCTTGGTTTTGATKCGGTTGCGTTTAAGCGGGGACAGGTACTCCACAAACACCTTGCCCATCAGATGGTCCATTTCATGCTGGATGCAAACCGCCAGCATGCCTTCGGCTGCGTGCACCTGCAGCTTCCCGTCTAGATCCAGCGCCTGTACCTTGATGGCGGTAGAGCGTTCCACGCCGTCATAAATACCAGGCACCGACAGGCAGCCTTCGTCGCCCACGCGTGTTTCTTCGCTGGCCCAGACAATCTCGGGATTGATCAGCACCAGGGGCTGTGTCCGGTCTTCGCTGACATCAATCACGACCAGGCGCTCATGCACATCCACCTGGGTTGCCGCCAGGCCGATGCCCGCCGCTTCGTGCATGGTTTCGAGCATGTCGTCGACCAGCTTGCGCAGGCGCGCATCAACGGCCGCCACAGGCTTGGCAACGGTGTGGAGGCGGGGGTCGGGGTAACGAAGAATGGTTAACTGGCTCATGGAGGAAGGCTGGGCAATGGGTGAGATGTCGCTATTTTCGCCACTTTTCCCGGTTTTTCAGCATCCCGATATTCCCAGAATCGCGTAATCGTTGCTTAATCAAGGGCTTAGGTACAAAATCGTTAGTAATTTATCAAGATATAGAAGCGGCTTTTTCTGCCCGGTTCAGCCCGGATAGTGTCTGCCAGCCTCATAAAAGCACCGAGGGCCTACAGAGATGCAAACAATTTTTGGTCGTTTCAGTCAAATTTCAATGGCAACCGCAGCCCTTTTGGGCACTACTGTCGGCTTGCATGCCCAGAATTTTCCCATTACCCCGGCACAGAAGGCCACGGCCACCCAAGTGGCTCAAACCGGGGTTCCCCTCAGTGAACTGGCGCCCAATGCGCCTGACAACTACACCGTCAAGCGGGGCGACACGCTCTGGGCCATTTCCGGCATGTTCCTCAAGAGCCCATGGCGCTGGCCCGAACTGTGGGGCATGAACCTGGACGACATCAAGAATCCTCACCGCATCTACCCGGGACAGCAGCTCTACCTCGACAAGACCGGCGGCCGCGCCGTCTTGCGCACACGGCAGGCCTCCAGCGACGGCCCGCCGACAGACACCGTACGCGTTTCTCCGCGCACCCGCTTTGAAACCCTGGCAGACGCCTCCATTCCCACGATCGCGCCCAACCTGATCGAGCCCTTCCTGAATGAGGCCTTGATCGTCGACGAGGCCATGCTTTCCAATGCGCCCCGCATTGTGGCGGCCCAGGAAGGCCGCGTTCTGCTTAGCCGCGGAGATCGCGCCTATGCGCGCAGCCAATACGGCACCGGCAGCACCACCGGCAAACCCCTGAGCATTGAAAAAGGCGAACCGGTCAATTACCGGGTGTTTCGCAACGCAACGCCGCTGAAAGATCCGACGACCCAGGCGATTCTGGGCTACGAGGCGCAATACGTCGGCAAGGCGGAAATAGCACGCGGCGAATCGGTTGCGGAAATAGCCGGTAAAGACGGCAAGCCGCAATCCGAAATCGTGCCGGCGACGATCGACATCGTTGCTACCAAAGAAGAGATGCGGGTGGGGGACCGGCTGTTGGTTGAACCGCCACGCGAGTTGCTGAATTACATACCGCACGCGCCTTCTTCTGCCGTTGCCGGACAGATTGTGTCTATCTATGGAAGTGCCGTGACCAATGCTGCGGAGAACCAGGTCGTGGTCATCAATCGTGGCGCCAGGGATGGTCTGGAACGTGGCCATATCATGGCCATTCTCAAGGACGGCGCAAGATTGCAAGACAAGACCGACAGCAGCCGCCAGCAGATTAAACTGCCCAACGAGCGAAATGGCTTGTTGATGGTATTTCGCACTTTTGATGCCGTTTCCTATGCCCTCGTCCTGCAGATTACCGATGGCGTGAAGGTGGGGGATCGCTTCGTCAATCCCAATTAAACCGGCGGACAAGCAACGCACGAACTTGGGCAATCCGGGTCCATCGACAT
>NZ_JBFUAZ010000683.1:0-2123 GCF_056406035.1 Polaromonas sp. P1_E1_2
AACGCGGCGGCCGCGGCAAGCTGGCCACCGCCACCAAGGAAGACGACTGGGTCGACCAGCTCTTCATCGCCCGCGGCGGCCGCGGCAAGCTGGCCACCGCCACCAAGGAAGACGACTGGGTCGACCAGCTCTTCATCGCCAACACGCACGATTACATTCTGTGCTTTTCCAATCGCGGCCGGCTCTACTGGCTCAAGGTCTGGGAAGTACCCGCCGGTTCTCGCGGCTCGCGCGGGCGTCCCATCGTCAACATGTTCCCTTTGCAGGAAGGTGAAAAAATCACCGTCGTCCTTCCTCTCACGGGCGAAAAGCGCAGCTTTCCGGCTGATCAGTACGTCTTCATGGCCACCTCCATGGGCACCGTGAAAAAAACCGCCCTCGACGAATTTAACAATCCGCGCAAGGCCGGCATCATCGCGGTCGACCTTGATGCGGGGGACTACCTGATTGGTGCGTCGCTGACTGACGGCAAGCACGACGTGATGCTGTTCAGTGACGGCGGCAAGGCCGTGCGCTTCGACGAAAACGACGTGCGCCCCATGGGCCGCAATGCGCGTGGCGTGCGCGGCATGATGCTCGAAGACGGCCAGGGCGTGATCGCCATGCTGGTCGCCGAAGACGAGCAGCAAAGTGTGCTCACAGCCACCCAGAACGGATATGGCAAACGCACGTCCATCACCGAATACACGCGTCACGGCCGCGGCACCAAGGGCATGATCGCCATCCAGCAGAGCGAGCGCAACGGCAAGGTGGTCGCAGCCACGCTGGTTCACGTGGACGACGAGATCATGCTGATCACCGACAAGGGCGTGCTGGTCCGCACGCGCGTCAGCGAAATCCGCGAAATGGGAAGGGCTACACAGGGTGTTACGCTCATCGGCCTTGACGAAGGTTCACAATTAAGCGGCCTTCAGCGCATCGTTGAAAACGATGCCTCGCTGGATGAACCCGATACTGAAACCGGTACCGGCACAGACACCCCCAACATCGAAAGTACCTGATGAAAAACTTCCTTACCGCTATCACGGTCGCTGCCATGGCCTGCGGCGCCACGGCTGTTCACGC
Organism: Polaromonas sp. P1_E1_2; assembly: GCF_056406035.1. Taxonomy (NCBI): domain Bacteria; kingdom Pseudomonadati; phylum Pseudomonadota; class Betaproteobacteria; order Burkholderiales; family Comamonadaceae; genus Polaromonas; species Polaromonas sp. P1_E1_2. The sequence goes on from NZ_JBFUAZ010000683.1 coordinate 1,066, forward strand.
GCAGGCAGCAGATCCAAAAACAGAGCTGGCCAAAAAAGTGGTCGCGCTGCAGCAAGGGCCGGAGCTTGACCGGTTGGTGAACCAGCTTGCGGGCACCACGGCGCAGGAACTCATTGTTAAATGGGCTCCAAAAATGGACGCAAATGTTCCCAAAGCCAAGCAGCCAAAAGCGTCTGAAGAACTTAACGCCGAACTCAAGAAATATGCCGATGATGCGAGCCAGCTGATCAGCAAGCAGGTCAGCAAAGTCAGTGCCGAATCGCTGGTACCCGCGTATTCAGAACGGTTCACACAGGAAGAACTCCAGCAGCTTGCTGCTTTTTTTGAATCACCTGCCGTCAAGAAATACCAGGCTACGGCGCCCGAGCTGGGCAATGTCTTTGTACAAAAGCTGGTAGAAGCATCGCGTGCCGACGTCCTCGCACGTGCCAAGCAGTTCGACGACGTGGCGCTGAAGATCATTGGCACCGGCCCCGCGCCGGGAGCAGGCAAGCCGCCCGCCAAGAAATGACCCGTCCTTTCAATTTTTCCGCTGGCCCGGCGAACCTGCCCGAAGAGGTTTTGCGGCAGGCGGCGGGCGAAATGCTGGACTGGCACGGCAGCGGCATGAGCGTGATGGAGATGAGTCACCGTGGAAAGGAGTTCATTTCCATTTATGAAAACGCGGAGGCCGATTTCCGCGAGCTGATGGCCATTCCGGCCCACTTCAAGATCCTGTTCATGCAGGGCGGCGGACTTGCCGAAAATGCCATTGTTCCCCTCAATGTCTCGCAGGGTCGTTCGGCCGATTTCGTGGTAACAGGCAGCTGGAGTGAAAAATCGCAAAAAGAGGCACGCAAGTATTGCGATGTCCAGCTCGCTGCGAGCAATGCAGACAACGGGCACACACTGCTACCACCTCCGTCCGGCTGGAAGTTGCGGCCGGACGCAAGCTACGTCCACCTGTGCACCAATGAAACCATCCACGGTGTAGAGTTTCAAAGCCTTCCGGACCTTAAGGCCTTGGGAAGCGATGCACCACTGGTCATCGATTTTTCCTCTCATGTAGCATCGCGGCC
>NZ_JBFUAZ010000684.1:0-2120 GCF_056406035.1 Polaromonas sp. P1_E1_2
GCGTGAGCCAACCTGCCATGAGTGCCGCGCTGTCACGTCTGCGAACGTTGTTTGGCGACCCGCTGTTCCTGCGCAGCGCAGAAGGACTTCTGCCGACAGCGCGTGCCAGGGAAATCGTGGGACCCGTGTCGCAAGCACTGCGGCAAATCAAGACAGCTCTCGTGCAGGAGCCGGACTTCGAGCCCGAGCAGGCATCTCTGGTGTTCAACCTTGGACTGTCCGACTATCCGGCTTTCGTATTGCTGCCCGCACTTGTCAGGGAGCTGGCGCGCGCGGCGCCGGGAATATCGCTGAGCGTGCACGCGATTAACAATCGGGATAGTGCGGTCGACATGCTGGACGCAGGAACGATTGATGCGGCAGTTGGCGTCCCGCCGACCCATGCAGAGAGACGGATATTGACACGGCCTGTTCTGAGAGACGAGTTCGTGACCATCGTTCGCCGGGACAACCCGGCAGCGAAGCGAAGCATGGGTCTGAAGGCATTTCTTGCGCTGCCTCATGTGCTCGTGTCACCTGAGGGTGATCGCCATGGCCTGGTTGACGAGGCGCTGGCCGGGCTGGGGAAGCGCCGCACCCTCGCACTGACGCTTCCGCAGATGTTTGCCGCGCCCGCGGTGGTGGCCCAGACAGATACCACGGCCACGGTGATGAAGCGCGTGGCCCTCAAATCCCCGGCTCTGCGCAAGCTGGTCTTGTTTCCGCCGCCTGTTGCGTTGCCAGAAGTCGTCTTCGACCTCATCTGGCACCGACGGAACGATGCACATCAGGTGCAGCAATGGCTCAGGGAATTGATCGCATCACTTGCTTTGGCTGCCTAGAATAATAGAACCCGCCAGTCGCTTCACCGTGACGAATTTCAGTGCAGTTGGGCTTTGAAACGCTGCGGCGTGCCTGCGCGACAACGGCAAACAAGAAAAACCATGATTGGTGCGGCTGGCGGGGATCGAACCCACGACCCTTGGCTTCGGAGGCCAATACTCTATCCACTGAGCTACAGCCGCAACRCTGGAAACGGTCTGCGCCGGATTCGCGGCCGAGGGGCGCAAAATCAGGGCAATTTGCACTGCGCGGGCGATTCACGCCGCGCAACGTCTCCGATTCTACCAGCCGGCCGTGACGCTCCCCGGCCTCTGCAAGCCCCCAGTTATAATGTGAGGTTGCTGAGCAAGCGCTGCCCAAGAGCGCCATATCACCACGCGATAGCCCCCCGATTCTTAGTTTTTTGAGGACGCCATGAGCGCAAACGACCACACCACGGCCCACGAAGAAGCCCATACTGGCCCCATCAAGACCCCCCAGCAACTGCTGGCTGCGGTTTTTTTCTCTTTTGTCGTTCCTGTTTTCGCCATCATCGGCCTGGTGTATTACGTCGCTTCGGCCAACAAGCCAGCTGCGGGTGCGGACGAAGGCGCCAAGGCGGTTGCGCAGCGCATCCAGAAGATCGGCGCGGTTGAAATCCGTGATGCCAACCGTCCGCTGAAGTCCGGCGAAGAGGTCTACAAGGCGCAGTGCGTGACTTGCCATGGCACGGGTGCAGCCGGTGCGCCGAAGTTTGGCGATACGGGTGCCTGGGCAGCCCGTATCAAGACCGGTTTTGACGCGCTCTGGCATTCCGCCCTGAAGGGCAAAGGCGCCATGGGAGCCCAGGGCGGCGGTGATTTTGAAGACGTCGAAATTGGCCGTGCAGTGGTTTACATGACGGCTGCCGCAGGCGGCAAGTTTGCGGAGCCAGCCGCCCCGGCAGCTGCTGCCGCTACGGCACCTGCAGCCGCAGCCGCCGCACCGTCCGCAGATGTGGTCGCCGCACTCGCTGCAGCCAACAAGACGGCAGCGCCAGCCGCCGGTGCAACGCCGGCTGCAGCCGGTGGTGCCGCACCTGCGCTGTATGGCCAGGTCTGCGCAGCCTGCCACGTGGCCGGCGTTGCCAATGCACCCAAGCTGGGCGACAAGGCTGCATGGGCTCCCCGGATTTCCGCAGGTGTCGAGGCACTGACAGCCAGCGCCATCAAAGGTAAGGGCGCCATGCCTCCCAAGGGCGGCTCGGCCGCCTCCGATGGTGAAATCAAGGCCGTGGTGCAGTACATGGTCAATACGTCCAAGTAAACGCTGTCGTGCAC
>NZ_JBFUAZ010000685.1:0-2116 GCF_056406035.1 Polaromonas sp. P1_E1_2
TTGTATATCGGCAAGGGTGGGGAGGCCGTCGCTTTCACCGGGAATATGGATGAAGTCCGTATCACCAAAGGTGTTGCACGATATTCAGCGGCTTTCACACCGCCAGCGGCGCAGTTCCCCGGTATCGCAGCCTATCTTCCTGCGTCAGGCCCCGATGCGAGATTTACCTATGATGTTTCCGGCCGCATCCTGACTTCCATAGATGCGAACAATCGCAGCACCAGCTATGTGTACTACACCGATACCAACATCGCCGTTGATGTAGGCCATACGATCGGAGACCTGCAGAGCGTGACAAACGCAGCAGGGCACGTCACCCAATTCACCCTGTACGACAGGGCGGGGCGAGTACGGCAGATGATCGATCCCAAAGGCATCGTCACCGACATGAGCTACACCCCCCGAGGCTGGGTCAGCAGCACCAGTGTCACGCCGCCGGGCGGAGTTGCCCGCACCACCACTTACAGCTACGACAACGCCGGCCAGCTGACAGGGGTGGTTCTGCCCGACAGCACAACGATGAGCTACAGCTACGACGCCGCCCACCGGCTGACCGGTGTGACCGATGCCAAAGGCAACACCATCACCTACACCCTGGACGCCATGGGCAACAAGACAGGCGAACAGGTCAAGGACCCCTCGGGCAACCTGCAAAGAAACATCACCCGGGTGTATGACGCCYTGAACCGGGTCCAGCAAGTCACGGGAGCGAGCAATTGAACACCACAACAACCATCACCCAAACAGGAGGTCGCATGAGCAGCCCTAGCCAAGTCGGTCAAACCTTCAACGCCTGGCTAAGCCGCCTGGCGCTGCTCATTGCCCTGGCCCCGGGTCTGGCGCTTGCCGCCACCCCCACGACCACAGCGCTTTCAAGCAGCGCCGGSACYGCSCCSGTMGGCCAGARCATCACSYTGACCGCCAYCGTCACAGGYGCSAGTCCCACCGGCAACGTCACCTTCAAGGAYGGYRGMRCCACYCTGGGCASCGGCGCCGTGACAGGCGGCGTGGCAACGCTTGCCACCAACGCCCTAGCCCTGGGCAGCCATGCCTTAAGCGCCGACTACGCAGGCGATACCAACAACGACCCTTCCACATCTGGCTCCATCACCGTCGCCATCAACAGCGGCACCCTGACCTGGCAATACGGCTACGACGCCATGGGCAGGCCCACCACCGTRGTCGATCCCAACGGCCTGGCCAGCTACACCTACTACGACAGCCTGGGTCGCCCCATCCAGACCCAGCAGCCCGCCAACACCGGTAGCAGCACCCCCACCACCACCGGCTTCGCCTACAACGCCAATGACAACCTGACCCAGGTCACCGATCCCCGCAACCTGGCGACGACTTACAGCCCCAACGGCCTGGGTGATGTCACCGCGCAGACCAGCCCGGATACCGGCACCAGCCAGTACACCTACGACCTCAACGGCAACGTCCTGACCAAGACCGACGCCAGAGGCAAGCTCACCCAGTACGCCTGGGACAACCTCAACCGCCTGACCAGCATCAGCTACCCCACCGGCACCGCCAGCGTGCTCGAGTACGACGGCGGATCCACTCCCACCCCAGCCGCAGTGGGCGAGCTCACCAAGATCACCGATGCTTCCGGCCAGGCCGTCTACAGCTACGACAGCCTGGGCCGCAAGACAGGCAAAACCCAGACCATAGGCAGCAAGACCTTTACGGTGGGCTACAGCTGGGGTGACACGGGAAGCGCACTGGACAAGCTCACGGCGATTACCTATCCGAGCGGAACAAAGGTCAACTACAGCTACGACCCCCAGGGGCAGGTCAATGCCGTCACGGTCAATCCGCCGAATGCCAACGGCGTGGGCACCAGCGGAACAACCCTGCCGCTGATAACGGGCATCACCACCAATGCCGAGAACAAGCTCACCGGCTGGACGTGGGCCAGCAGCAAGACCCAGGCGATCAGTTATGACGCCAACGGCCAGATCAGTGCGTACAACCTGGGCGACCCGACCAGCACAGGCGTTCGCCGCACTATTACCCGAGACAGTGCAGGGCGCATCACCGGCTACACCCACACAAGCAACGGAGCGCCTGTTCCCAGCCTGGACCAGAGCTTTGGCTATGACAACCTGAACCG
>NZ_JBFUAZ010000686.1:0-2104 GCF_056406035.1 Polaromonas sp. P1_E1_2
CAGGCACCCAGGGCGCTGACATTGCCAAAGGCCTGAAACTGGACACCACCGGTCACCCTGAAGCTGGTGGCTGCCTGTTTTTCCAGACCAAACCGCTGGATTACACCCTGCCCATGAGCCTGCCGCAGGGCAAGGCCGACAACCAGATCCTGGGCGTGGTCGAGGCCTTGCGCAAGGAATACGCGCCGCGCGAGGTGGTTCTGGTGTCCAAGGACATCAACATGCGCGTCAAGGCCCGCGCCCTGGGCCTGGCCACAGACGACTACCAGAACGACAAAACACTGGAAGACGGCGACCTGCTGTATTCGGGCTCGCTGGCCCTGCCGGCTGACTTCTGGACGCGCCAGAGCAAAACCGTCGAAAGCTGGCAGCAAGGCAGCCACACCTTCTACCGCATCACGGGCCCCATAGTGGGCAGCCTGCTGATCAACCAGTTTGTGTTTTTTGAGGCCCCCGGCGAACCCCCGCTGTATGCCCGCGTGACGGAAATCCGGGCGAAAACCGCCGTTCTGAAGACCCTCAAGGACTACAACCACCTCAAAAACGCCGTCTGGGGCGTCACCACACGCAACCGCGAGCAAAACTTCGCGATGAACCTGCTGATGGACCCCGAAGTGGACTTCGTCACGCTGGCTGGCACGGCAGGCACGGGCAAGACGCTGATGGCGCTGGCCAGCGGCCTCACGCAGGTGCTGGATGACCGTCGCTACACGGAAATCATCATGACGCGCGCCACCGTGAGTGTTGGCGAGGACATCGGTTTCCTGCCGGGCACCGAAGAGGAAAAAATGGGCCCCTGGATGGGCGCACTGGACGACAACCTGGAAGTGCTGGGCAAAACCGACAGCGGCTCGGGCGAATGGGGCCGAGCCGCTACCAACGAACTAATCCGCTCGCGCATCAAGGTGAAAAGCATGAATTTCATGCGCGGCCGAACCTTCCTGAACAAGTACGTCATCATCGACGAAGCGCAAAACCTGACGCCGAAGCAGATGAAAACGCTGATCACGCGGGCCGGTCCGGGCACCAAGATCATCTGCATGGGCAACCTGGCGCAGATCGACACACCGTACCTGACCGAAGGCTCATCGGGCATGACCTTTGCCGTCGACCGCTTCAAGGGCTGGCCGCACGGCGGGCACATCACGCTGGCGCGCGGTGAACGCTCGCGGCTGGCTGATTTCGCGAGCGAAGTGCTCTAGGCCCGACGGCGAAAAACGGCGCTTATCGGTGCTTACGGCGCCGAAATGAAAAAAGGCCAAGTCGCAAGACTTGGCCTTTTTTGTTCTTCAAATTCTGGTGGGCGGTGCAAGTTTCGAACTTGCGACCCCTGCAGTGTGAATGCAGTGCTCTACCCCTGAGCTAACCGCCCTATTGGTCAGCCTAAGATTATATGCTGTTTCGAACAGCTTTATGGCTTACGCCGCTAAAACACGCCAAACCGTTTTACCCTTGCTGGCCTTGTCAATATCCACCAGCAGCTTTTCATGGTCGGCGATCTCCTGGTCGTTGGCGGCCAACAGCGGCAGGTCAAAGGTGCTGAGATCAATCTGGGGTACGTCACTATCGCCTTCCCGGGCGCTGTCCCCTACATCCATCACCAGCGCATTCTGGCCACGTGTCAGATTGATGTAGACGTCGGCCAGAAGTTCGGCGTCCAGCAAGGCGCCATGCAAGGTCCGGCCCGAATTATCAACCTCGAGCCGGTCGCACAAGGCGTCCAGCGAGTTGCGTTTGCCCGGGAACAGCTCCTTGGCCATCATCAGGCTGTCGGTGACCTTGGCCACACAATGCTTGATGGGCGGCCTGCCGATGAGTTCAAGCTCCTTGTTGAGGAAGCTCACATCGAAAGGCGCGTTGTGGATGATGATCTCGGCGTCCTGCAGGTATTCCAGCAGTTCGTCGGCCACGGCCGAGAACTTGGGTTTGTCTTTCAGGAACTCGTTGCTGATGCCGTGAACCTTGAGCGCGTCTTCGTGGCTGTCGCGCTCGGGGTTCAGGTAGAAGTGGCGGTTGTTGCCGGTGAGCTTGCGGGCCACCAGTTCCACACATCCGATTTCAATGATGCGGTCGCCATTTTCAGCGGAAAGACCGGTGGTTTCGG
>NZ_JBFUAZ010000687.1:0-2100 GCF_056406035.1 Polaromonas sp. P1_E1_2
GAGCAACAGCGGCAACGATAGCTGCCAAAACGAGTGACTTGTTCATTTTTACGATCCTTGATGATATTTAAGAAAACAATTTCCGGAAATTGCCAAAAGAAAACCCAAACCGGAATTCAAGTTATTTTTGACCGGGGAAAGGACTCGAGCTCTTTCTACCCAGCTTTAAATTATATGCCGGATATTACAAATGGGAACGCAAGCCGGAAAACCCTAAGCCAGCCTTTACAGGCCCTTAGCGCCCTCAGACGCACAAATGCCCGCCTTAAAGCCCCAGCGTGGTGGCGGGGAACGACGGCGAACTTTTCAGCAAACGCTCATTGATCCGCTCCCTCAACGCCACCCGCCTGGCAACCTCAGAGCCGGCAATGCCAGTGCAGCGCTGCACATCCAGCCGCTCAAAGACCCAGCCGGGGCCGAGCAAGGCGCTGGGCATATCGTCCGCCGCGCCCGACGTATTGGCGCGGCATTCCACAATGTGCGCCCAGGTACGCCGCCAGGTGACGAACCGGGCGTGCCGCCTGACCACTTCATCGTAGTTTTTGGCCAGCATCGTGAATTTCCGGCCCGTCATGGACCAATCATTCAGCGCCTGAACGACTGCACGTTCTCCCAGGGGCCAGTCTTCGAAATCGGGATCGCACACAATGATTTCGCGCCAACCCTGTGCGGCTGCCGCTGAAAGCGACTGCCTGATCAACTCCGTGAAATCGCTGCGGCCAGTAAACCGGCCTTCCAGCAAGGCAGGCGGCAGGGCAGAACTGGTTTTTTCCGTATCCATAAAACGTCTCCAGGCTGTTTGGCAAGCAGGTCAGTCGTCTTCCGCAGGCAGCGTCTGCCGCAGCCAGCCCGCGTCGTGCCAGTCGCCCAGCAGCGCGATGGCCGATGCGCCAGCCTTGCGCAGCTCCCGGGGGGCCAGGCTGCGCTGGTCGGCCAGGCGGTGCATCAGGGCAGCATCGGCACCTTTGGCGCGATAGCTCTCGCCATTGATAAACACATGGTCGCTGTCATACATCATCCGCGTGCGTGTGTCGAGATGCACGCCGGCACTCCCCTGCCGCGCCGCATCGGCGTTCCACTCGCACTCCACCTCATCGAACCATACCGAGGGCTTGGGTTCGGTCATGTATTCACCCAGGGCGCAAGCCACGGCCAGGGGATCTTTCAACGCGTCCAGAACGGCCTGGCCGGCGAAGGCCGTAAGCTCTGACGGCATGGCAGCCGGTGTTGCGGTTGCGGCCTGCCCCGCATCGCGGTACAGGCGGGGCCGTGCCTTGCGGCCGATTTCTTCCGCGGCAGATTCATCGCCCTCATGGCGCTCGTCCTCAGTGAACTCGGCCAGGCGATGCAGCAGTTCCGCGGCCAGTTCTCCCTGTGCAGGCGACCTGAATCCGATGGAATATGTCATGCAATCTGCAGGTTTTCCATCGGCCTGCAGCGACGCCTCGGCAATGCCGTCGTGGGCATAGCGCGGAGGCAGGTAGAGCATGTCGCCCGCCTCCAGTACAAACTCTTCCTCAGGAACAAAATTCCGTAGGATTTTCAGCGGCACATCTTCCTGCAGCGTCAGGTCATTCTGCCGCCCGATCTTCCATCTCCGCCGGCCGCTGGCCTGCAACAGGAACACGTCATAGCTGTCAAAGTGCGGCCCAACGCCGCCGCCGGGCGTAGCAAACGAAATCATCAGGTCGTCGAGCCGGGCATCAGGCACAAAACGGAACTTCTGCAAAAGCGCATGCGCGCCGGCGTCATGCAGATCCACCCCCTGCACCAGCAAGGTCCAGGCTTTCTGGCTCAGCGGCGGGAGGCTTCGCGCGGCAAAAGGCCCCTGTTTCATCCGCCATCCCTTGGGCTGCTGGACAATCAGCCGGGACTCGACTTGCTCACGCGACGCGAGCCTGAACAGTGCTGCGCGGCTGAGCACAGGTTGCAGCCCCGGCAGCGCCTGGCGGATGAGAAGCGGCTTTTTTTGCCAGTGCCGGCGCATGAATTGCGCCGGGCTCAGGCCGGCGAGGAGCTCTAGAGATTGATTTACATCCATGGGACAATTGTCGGATGAAAATCACCCCGCAATGCGTCGTAGCCCTGACATGGACGCTG
>NZ_JBFUAZ010000688.1:0-2097 GCF_056406035.1 Polaromonas sp. P1_E1_2
GTGGAGTGGAGTACATCTGCAATCCCGGCGACAAGGTGTTCAGCCTGACACCTTCGTACGGCTACTTCAAGCATGCAGTCGTCCAACGCGACAGGATGTTCGAAGTTTCTCCTTTGCATAAAAAAGACGATGGAGACTACGAGATTGACTTCGAGGACTTCGAGCGTAAGGTTTGCGATCCAGCTGTGAAGATGTTTTTTCTTTGTCACCCCCACAACCCAACCGGTCGTGTCTGGACCGAGCAGGAGTTGCGCCGCATGGGTGAACTTTGCCTAGCCAACGGCGTCAAGATTGTGTCTGACGAGATTCACTGTGACTTGACTCGCACCGGGGTGATGCATGTGCCACTGGCTAAGCTTTTTCCGAGCAGCAAGGACATCATCACCTGCATGGCGGTGAGCAAGACGTTTAACCTAGCCGGAATGATGATCGCCACCGTGATCATCCCTGATCCCGAGCTTCGTACTGTATGGAAGCGAAGGCACTACCCGTTCGTCAATCCGATCAGTCTCGCTGCGGCGGTCGGGGCCTACAGAGACGGCGAGGCCTGGCTTGACGCGCTCAGGCAATATCTAGACGACAACTTTGCGCTCATGCATCGCTGTCTCTCGCTTTGGCTGCCTAAGGCCCGGTTCCATATTCCCCAGGCCACGTATCTGGCATGGGTGGATTTAAGCGCCTATTTTGACGAATCCATCAATCTGACAAGGTTTTTCCTCGAAAAGGCTGGCCTGCTCCTGGAGGGAGGAGAAATGTTTGTGGCGAACGGGGCTCAATGCATTCGATTGAATCTTGCATGCCCGCGAATACAAATAGAAGAGGCTTTGAAAAAGTTGGCGGCTGCGATCGCGTCGCGTTAGATGCACACATCCTGGGCCTAGGGATAGCGCCCTGAAAAGCATGCTCAAACCAGTTCGAAAAATGACATTGATAACCGAATACGGTTGTCGGTAAAAAAAAATACAGGAGATAAGTTCATGGATATTTTGATGCAGCAGATCATCAACGGTCTGGTTCTGGGCAGCATGTATGCCCTGATCGCCCTGGGCTACACGATGGTGTACGGCATCATCAACCTGATCAATTTTGCGCACGGTGAAGTGTTGATGGTCGGGGCTTTAACCAGCTGGACCAYCATCGGTCTGATGCAGGACTCCATGCCGGGCACGCCGGGCTGGATTATTTTGCTGATTTCGCTGCTGATCGCCTTTGTGGTGTGCGGCGCCCTCAATTTTGCCATCGAAAAAATCGCCTACCGGCCGCTGCGAAACTCGCCCAAACTGGCCCCGCTGATCACCGCCATCGGCATGTCGCTGCTGCTGCAGACACTGGCCATGATCATCTGGAAGCCCAACTACAAACCTTATCCGACCCTGCTTCCGAGCGAGCCCTTCCAGGTCGGCGGCGCCGTCATCACCGTGACCCAGCTCTTCATCCTGGGCGCAACCGTTGTCTCCCTTTCCGTACTCATGTGGCTGGTGCATTACACCAAGCTGGGCCGTGCGATGCGGGCCACCGCTGAAAACCCCCGCGTTGCAGCGCTGATGGGTGTGCGACCCGACACCGTCATCTCGGCCACCTTCATCATCGGTGCCATCCTCGCCGCGCTGGCCGGCGTGATGTATGCCTCCAATTACGGCACGGTGCAGCACACCATGGGCTTTTTGCCCGGCCTCAAAGCCTTCACCGCGGCTGTCTTCGGCGGCATTGGCAACCTCGGCGGTGCGGTGCTGGGCGGCATATTGCTGGGCCTCATTGAATCCATCGGCGCCGGCTACATCGGCCCGCTGACGGGCGGGGTGCTGGGCAGCCAGTATTCCGACATCTTTGCGTTCATCGTGCTGATTTTTGTGCTCACGCTGCGGCCTTCAGGCTTGCTGGGTGAGCGTGTAGCGGACCGGGCGTGACGCCCCCGTCTATCCGGTACACAAGGAGAACAATCATGAATTCTGTCAAATCGAAAAAACTCATTACCTTCCTGGTCGTCGCGGCGGCACTGCTGGTGCTTCCGCTGATCCTGCAGCAGGGCGGCAACGCCTGGGTGCGCATTGTCGACATGGCGCTGCTGTATGTGCTGCTGGCCCTGGGCCTGAACAT
>NZ_JBFUAZ010000689.1:0-2089 GCF_056406035.1 Polaromonas sp. P1_E1_2
CCTTTGACGCCGCTTTCACCGGCACGCTGCAGCGGCAGATCGATACCTTTGCCGGGATCTGTGAAGGCATGGGTGTCACCATGCAAGCCACACAGCGCCCCGGGCTCAATGAATACGACAGCCACGCCGTCATCGGTGCCATCCACCCGCACAAGCTCGAAAAACCCACCACGCCCGAGGAATACCGCGGCCACTTCCGGCTGCTGCGTGACGGGCTGGCACAGTGGATGGCCGGCGTCGTCACCCCCCAGGGCATGCCAAGCTACACCGGGTTTGTTGAGGGTGTAACTTCTGTCCTGGACCAGATTCGTGCCAATTACACCGGAAATGTGCTGCTGGTTTCCAGCGGCGGGCCCATCTCGACCGCAGTGGGCCATGTGCTGGGCACCAGCCCTGAAACCACGATAGAACTGAACCTGCGCATACGCAACTGCTCACTTACCGAGTTTGCCTTTACGCCCAAGCGGCACATGCTGGTGACCTACAACACCTTGCCGCACCTGGACGCGCCCGAACACGCAAGCTGGATTACCTACGCCTGAACGCGCCTGCGAGCAGCCGGCTTCGTGGTTTTTCCGCCATTGCCGAATCGACCACAAGCAAAGATACTTTGCGGCAACATGACCGCCGCCCTGATGCCCAGTCTTCGTCCTGTCGGAATTCACCTTCACGGTGAAACAACCGGCGCGCTGGCGGCTTCCACTTACAGTTTCCTGGTGCAGCTTGAAAAGCTCGGCCTGCAGGACGCCGTAGAAACCAGGGAGATTTTTCCGGGCTCCACCGCCGCAAGAAGCTTTTGCCTGCCGGACGGCCTCGCCGCACAATGGGCGCCCGGCCTGGACACCCTGGGCCTGGCAGAACGGCTGCAGCTGGATACGCTGAACAACAGCGAAGACCTGGAACGAGAGATTCTTCTGGCCATGCTCCTGAGCCCGGTCGCCTTTGAATTCCCCAGCCATGCGGAGCTGGCATCGGCAGTGCGCATACGCCGCAACATCGTGCTGGCCGCGCGCAAGACTGCATTGGAGTTTCATACCACCGAAGTCAACCGGCCGGAGGACTGCTGGGTCTACTCGGAAGACGCTGGCTTTACCGTCAAGCCCGGTCACGCGCTGATTCCYGCCCTGGAAAAAGCCACCCAACCCGAGGCCTCGGGCAAGCTGTATTCCTTTTCCTGCTACCGCGCGACCGAATACGTGATCCTGCTGGCCATCGCGCAGGAACTCGAAACCTGCAACCCGCCGTTGCTGGCCGCGCTGCAGCAGCGCTGGGAGCACCGCGCCATCATGTCGGGCAAATTCCACGACGTGTTCCTGCGCGAATACGGCACGATGGAACAACCCCTGCCGCCCAGGTATTACGTGCCCGGCGACCGCCTCTGGTTTCGCAACCCCGACGAGCACTCCTCCGACGTCTCGGGCTATGAAGGCTCCTGGGTGTTCTACATCGGCAACGGGCAGTTCACCAACTTCTGGAAGCGCGAGCAGCCCTACACCCTGACGGCCAAATGCCTGGAGCTGTTTCACTGGCGGCATGCCACCTACACCGACGAAGCCGGCGAGTTGCGTATCAATGAAAGCATTGTGGAAGCCGGCGTCAAGGCCTCCAGCGCCGACCCGGCCGAGACGGCGCGAATCCTGGAACTCATGCTGCGTATGCGTGAACCCAAGGGCGTGTATGCATCGGGCGGGTGCATAGACACCTCGCGGGAACACCCCCGCTGGGTCTGCCCCGGCACCGCCGACATGGTGTTGCCGACAGCCTGATGCGATTTCAGGCAGCACTTCGCTATTAAATTAATAGCTGCTTGTGCTTATCGTATAAGGGCTTCAGGCACTTTCCCTTTAAAAAACTCAAACCTTCTATTTCAGCTGGCTACCGCTCACCCGCCAGACCACGTTGCCCACATCGTCGGCCACCAGCAGCGCGCCGCGCCTGTCCATCGCCACGCCCACCGGCCGGCCGTAGGCATGGCCTTCGGGACTCAGGAAGCCTGTGAGCACATCCACCGGCAAACCRGCCGGCAAGCCCTGGCGAAAAGGCACGAACACCACCTTGTACCCGCTGTGCGGYACRCGGTTCCAGGAAC
>NZ_JBFUAZ010000690.1:0-2089 GCF_056406035.1 Polaromonas sp. P1_E1_2
GGCATGGGCCTGGTGTTGGTACGCAGGTTGAGGGGTAAATGGGGTGGACAACTTCTATCGCTGCAAGAACATGCACTGCCTGCATTTTAGGGACCGTATAGCATCCGCTGCATGCGCCAGCCGGCGCCTTCACACAAATCACGGGAACTTCATGAACATCCATATCCGGAATGCACAAGCCAGCGACGCCGCAGTGATTCACGCCTTCATCGTGGAACTGGCCATCTATGAAAAAGCTGAGCACGAGGTCATCGCGAGCGTCGCCGACATTGAGCGCAGCCTGTTTGAGGCCGGGACACCTGCGCGGGCCCTCATCTGCGAGATAGACGGCCAGCCAGTGGGCTTTGCGGTGTACTTTCTCAGCTACTCCACCTGGCTGGGACGCAAAGGCATGTACCTGGAGGATTTGTACGTATCGCCCCAACACCGGGGTAGCGGCGCCGGCAAGCGGCTGTTGCGCCACCTGGCCCGGCTGGCTTTTGACAGCGGCTGCGGGCGGCTCGAATGGAGCGTGCTGGACTGGAACGAGCCGGCCATCCAGTTTTACCAGTCGCTGGGCGCCAAGCCGCAAGCTGAATGGGTGCGCTACCGCATGACCGGTGACACCTTGCAGCACTTCGCTCTGGGGGACACAAGCCAGGTTCAGCCAACGCCCTGAGCCGGTCGTGCAATATCGGTGCAGACCCGGCTTTTTGTAAGAAATGGCAGCATTCAGCGACCAAGTGACACAGGAAGTACAGATGGCGGTGATTGACCCCGCTCAGCCCAGCGGGCGATCCAAAAAAGAACCCTATATAGGACAGCATTTGGCCGGCGCCGCTTGCGCCCAAAGCGGTTCAGTCCTACAAAGGCGTTTCGCTATCTGCTTTTAAATCTGTCGATATCAMTTAACTGGCTGACCCAACGTGAACCTGCCCCTCAAATTTCCCGGCCTGGCTGAGGCCCTGCCAACGGCATCGCCGCAGTTCATTAACCTCTACAACGAGTCGCAATCGGGCCAGACCCAAAATGTGGCGCAGGAGCTGGAAGAGGGTTTGCTTGAGCCCACGGCCACCATCAGCCCCAAATTCTTYTACAACGAGCTGGGCTCCAAACTTTTCGAGGCCATTACGGGCCTGGAGGAGTACTACCCAACCCGCACCGAGGCCGCCATATTTGCGGCGTCTTACCCGCAGATCGCCGCCACGCTGAGCGCGAACGGCATCCACAACGCCTGCCTGATCGACCTGGGCGCCGGCAATTGCGCCAAAGCTGCAGCGCTCATTCCGCATCTTCAGCCGCGGCAATATGTGCCGGTCGACATCTCGGTGGAATTTTTGCGGGATGCCGCCGCGCAGGTGCAAAACAGCTTCCCCGCGCTCGACATCGTCGGCCTGGGCATGGATTTTTCGTCCGGCCTGGTATTGCCGCGCGAAGTGCAAAGCCAGGAACGGGTGTTTTTCTACCCCGGCTCCAGCCTGGGCAACTTTCATCCGGCGCAGGCCCTGCGGTTCTTGCAGCACATCGCCGACCCGGCGCAAGGCAAGGCGCGCGGCCTGCTGCTGGGCATTGACCTGGTGAAGGACACCGCACGGCTGGAAGCGGCTTATGACGACGCGCTGGGCGTGACCGCTGCCTTCAACAAAAACCTGCTGCTCAACGTCAACGAGCTCCTGCAGGCGGATTTTGATGTTCGCCAGTGGCACCATGTGGCGCTCTTCAATGCCGCGGAGTCGCGCATCGAAATGCACCTGGAAGCCTTGTCGGACCTTACGGTGCGCTGGCCTGGGCATGCGCGGCGCTTTGGCGCCGGCGAGCGCATCCACACCGAATGCTCTTACAAGTACACCTTGGAAAGCATGACGGCGCTGCTGCGGCAGGCCGGATTCGGGCAGGTTCGCTACTGGACCGACCCGCAAAGCTGGTTTGCGGTGTTCTGGGCCGCTATTGAGTGAAAAAGCAATGAAAAAAGGCCAATTTCCTGAACGAAATTGGCCTCCAGCCCTTTACTACCTTGCGCGAGCAGCTATCAAATTAATAGCGCTTTGACGGACCGCCTCAGGCGCGCTCGGTCACCCAGGCCTGCACCGACTTCAGTGCATCACCGAGC
>NZ_JBFUAZ010000691.1:0-2085 GCF_056406035.1 Polaromonas sp. P1_E1_2
TAATACGCCGTGCCCCTGGTTTGCGCAATCGAACGCAGCGCTTTGGCCGCGGCCTTGAACTGGAACAGCTCACCAACATTCGGCGCCCGGCCCCAGGGAAGGAAAGATTGGGAAAAACCTGGCTGCGACTTCAACTCCTCCGTAGCAGCCGCCCACTTCTGCTGCACCACGGGCGGCAACAAATAGCCGCGCTCGGCGATTTCAATCGCAGGCTCCATCAGGTCGGCGAAGGGCAGCTTGCCGAAACGCTCGCTCAAGGCTACCCAGCCGGCCACCGCGCCCGGTACGCTCACGGAATCCATGCCGCGCTTGGGAGGCGTCTGCGCATCGCTGCCGTATTTGCGCTTGAAGTAATCCGGCGTCCAGCTTTGCGGCGCGCGGCCCGATGCATTCAGTCCATGCAGTTCCTTGCCGTCCCAGAGGATGCAGAAAGCATCGCTGCCCAGGCCGTTGCTGACAGGCTCGACGATGGTCATGGCGGCTGCAGCAGCGATCGCGGCATCTACTGCATTGCCGCCCTTGAGCATCATGCGCAAACCGGCCTGTGCGCCCAATGGGTGCGAAGTCGAAACAACGTTGCGGGCAAACAGCGGCAGGCGGGTGGAGGTGTAGGGGTTGCTGTAGTTGAAATTCATGGGTCACCTGTTGAAGGCAAGGCAAAGAAAAAATGGGTGCCGGCGGTCACGGTGTGCAACCGCAGGCGGGAAGTCAAACTGACCGGCATCGTCACGACCAGGCGGCGGGATGCGGTGAGAGGCATCAATCGGCGCTGATTTTCCGCTCGACAATGATTTTCTTCCACCTGGCCGTGTCCGTCTTCACCATGGCCGCAAAGGCCTGCGGCGTGCCACCCGTGGGTTCCGCGCCCAGCCTGGCAAAGCGGTCTTTCACATCGGCATCGGCCAGGGCTGCGTTCACGGCCTGGTTGACCTTGCCTGCCAGGTCTGGCGCCATGCCTTTGGGGCCGTAAACCCCGAACCAGGTGACCGACTCAAAGCCCGGCAGGGTTTCCGCCACCGCTGGCAGATCGGGAGCGAGCGCCGTGCGTTTGAGGCTGGTGACCGCAAGAACCCGCAGCTTTCCATCTTTCACATGCGGCATGCCGGTGACGAAGGAGTCGAACAGCACGTCGATCTTGCCGCTGATCAGGTCCGGCATGGCCAGCGCAGTACCGCGGTAAGGGATGTGCAGGATGAAGGTCCCCGATTGCGCCTTGAAGTACTCGCTCATCAAGTGGATGATGGTGCCGTTGCCACTGGACGCGTAGTTCAAACGCCCGGGGTTCTTGCGCGCATGATCGATGAATTCACCCATGGTCTTTGCCGGCGACGTGTTGGGCACCAGCACCACGTTGGGTGAACTTGCCACATAGGCAATCGGCGTGAAGTCGGTTTCCGCGTTGTAGGGAATCCGGGGGTTGACGGCCGGCCCGATGCTGTGGGTGCTTGAAGTCGCCAGCAGCAGCGTGTAGCCGTCAGCAGGCGATTTGGACGCCGCATCGGCGCCTATCGTGCCGCCGGCGCCCGGCCGGTTTTCGACCACGACCGTCTGGCCGATTTTCTCGCCCAGCTTTTGCGACAGGGCCCGTGCCAGGATGTCCGTCGCACCGCCTGCMGGAAACGGCACAATCATGCGAATGGGTTTGGACGGGTAGTTCTGGGCCATGGCGGGGCCCGCGAGAGTCACGGCGGAAGCCGCAGCCAGGGAAATAATATGTCTACGTTTCATCTGGCCATTGTGCAACGATTTTGAGCGCCGACTATGTGGCAAACAGGCAAAACAAAAGGCACCCGAAGGTGCCTTTTTTCGCATGCGCTTTCGCGCCGGCTCCTGTCGATTATTCCTCGACGAAAGCTTCTTCCCGTTTGTTTTTGATGCTCGGCAGCAACACGATGACCAGCAGCAGCAAGGCAGCTCCCAGCAGCCCGGCCGACAGCGGACGCGTCACAAACACGCTCCAGTCGCCGCGCGAAAGCAGCAGGGCCCGGCGCAGGTTCTCTTCCATCATGGGGCCCAGGATGAAGCCCAGCAGCAAGGGAGCTGGTTCGCAGCCGAGCTTGACGAACATGTAGCCGATCACACCAA
>NZ_JBFUAZ010000692.1:0-2077 GCF_056406035.1 Polaromonas sp. P1_E1_2
GGGGTGGGCTCGTAATACAGGCGCTCGTACACCTCGTCCGCCAGAATCCAGGTGCCCGTCTTGCGGCAATGCGCCAGGATGACCTCTTGCTCGGCGCGCGACAGCGTCCAGCCGGTGGGATTGTTGGGCGCGTTGACGATGAGTAGTTTGGTTTTCGGCGTAATGGCGGCCAGCAGTTCGGCCACATCAAGCCGCCACTCGCCTGCCACCGGCTTGAGGCTGACGCATTTGACCTGCGCGCCCATGATGGCCGGCTGGGCCGTCAGGTTGGGCCAGACAGGCGTCACGGCCACGACTTCGTCGCCGGCATCCACCAGCGCCTGCACCGCCAGCATCAGCGCATTGACGCCGCCTGAGGTCACCGCAATGCGTTCGGCCGTGATCGGCGCGGCCCCCGCACAGCGCAGGCCCGCCGCGTAAGCGGCAATGGCCTCCCGCAGCTCTGGCAAGCCCAGGTTTTGCGCATAAAAAGTCTCGCCCTGCTGCAACGACGCAGCCGCCGCCTCGCGGATAAAGGCCGGCGTGACCTCATCGCTCTCGCCAAACCAGAACTTGAGCACATCATCGCGCCCCATGCCCGCGTTGGCCACCTGGCGGATCATCGATTCTTCAAGATCTAAAACAGTTTTTCTCATGGATAGTCCGTCCGCCTGTGCCGGCTTCAATCAATTATTCAATCAGCCAATTTGAACTCAAGGCCGGACCATCTTGCAGCTGTTAGGCTGCTCGGCCTTTTCGGGCGAAATCGTCTTGATGACGCGAAAGCCGTAGCCGGAACCTTCCACGTCAAATTTCACACCCGGCGAACCCTGCTTGCCCATCAATGCCACCAGCAGCGGTTGCTGGAACTGGTGGTCGGCCGAGCGCATCGCGCCTTTGTGGCCCACGAAAGTAACCGAACTACGCTCCAGCTGCGCCGCCACCGCCCCGGCGTCAGCACTGCCCGCTTTGTCAAGGCTTTGGGCCAGCGCCTCAATCATGAGCTGCATGCGCATGTGAACATAGTCGTCCTGAGGCTTGGGAAAGCGCTGGCGAAAGGATAGGTAGAAGGCTTCGGACTGCGCGCCCGCCTCATTCGGGAACCAGTCGGCCACCGCTATCACCTTGCCCACGCCGGCGTCGCCCAGCGCACCCGGCACGCCCAGCGCGTTGCCATAGAAGGTATAGAACTTGCCCTCGTAACCCACTTCCCTTGCCGCCTTGATCAGCAGCGTCAGGTCGTTGCCCCAGTTGCCCGTGAGCACTGCCTGCGCTCCGCTGGCCTTGATCTTCGCGGCATAGGGAATGAAGTCCTTGACACGGCCCAGCGCGTGCAACTCGTCGCCCACGATCTGCACGTCGGGTCGCTGCGCGCCCAGTTGCTTGCGTGCCTCACGCAGCACGGCCTGCCCGAAACTGTAGTCTTGGCCTATCAGGTAAATGCTTTTGAGCGCCTTGTCGTCCCGGAGCACATCCATGAGCGCGGCCATGCGCATGTCTGCATGCGCATCAAAGCGGAAATGCCAGTAGCTGCACTTTTCATTCGTCAGGATCGGGTCGACCGCCGAATAGTTGAGGAACACCACGCGCTTGTTCGGCTCACGCTCGTTGTGCTTGTTGATGGCGTCAATGAGCACCGCCGCAATCGCCGAGGAATTGCCCTGCGCCACGATGGTCACACCGTCGTCAATGGCCGAACGCAAGGCCGCCAGCGCCTCTTCGTTCTGGCCCTTGCTGTCGTAGCGCTCAACGACCAGGTTGCGCGGGCCGCCTGCCAGCTTCACGCCGCCACGCGCATTGACGCGCTCAGTGGCCCAGACGAGGTTGCGGAACACCGCTTCGCCGGTATTGGCGAATGCGCCTGACAGGCTTTCGATCAGCGCAATACGAACAGGTGCCGGGACAGGCGGCTGGCTTGCGGTCTGCGCGAACGCCGCCGCCGAGGCGCAAAGACATAGGGCCATGAGGAAGCGTTTCAAGTGTTTCTGCATAAAAAAATAGACCCTGGTCTTTTGCCTGATTTGGCTTGAATAAACCGCTTGCACACCTAACTGGGGTGCAAGCGGCAATCACGGTGAGCGCCGCGCAGTGTAAGGGG
>NZ_JBFUAZ010000693.1:0-2071 GCF_056406035.1 Polaromonas sp. P1_E1_2
GAGGAAGCGAGGCCTGACATGTCCGTGCTCAAGAACCTTTTCAGCGCCAGCAAGAGTCCCAAGCACGATGCCACGGGGCCTGAGACGGGTCCGGTCAAGATGAACCTTGACGAGCGCATGGCGTTTCGGCGCGAGATGCTGTTCGAGGCCATCAAGGTCACGATGCAGGCCCACGGAATTTTGTCGGCCAGCTACAAATTCCGCGTGGTGCGTAACGACAAGCGAGGCCACCAGTACATGGTGCTGGTGGACCTTTCCACCGACTTCCTGGACAACCGGGAAGGTGGGCCGGCCCGGCTGGTCGAGGTGGGTGCGGCTATCGCCAAAAATGCCGCTGCGCGTTACAACCTGCTGGTCAGCGGTGTGTACTGGCAGATCAATGAGCAGATTCAGGCCTTCGCGCCCAGCCGGCCCGTCTCCTTGCCCGCGAGCCAGGATGCGGCCAGCCCACCGCCACCGGTACAACGCCGGGAGCGCGCCACGGCTGAAGAACTCGCGGCCTTTGAAGCCGCCTGGGAGAAGGGGCGGGCGCTGCATATCGGCGACCGGGTCTATTCGTCCGACCTGTCGCCGCTGGAGCCTGATTCCCAGAAGGACGACAGCCGGCGCTAAAAACCTCGGGGCCGGCCGTTCAAGACCTGCGCCTTCGCGGCACCACCGTGAGCTGCATGACGCTTTTGGCCGGCACGGGGCCCACCGTGACCTGCTGCGGCACGATGTCCACCAGCTGGTCGGGGTGCCAGACTTTCAGCTGCGCGGCACCCTCAGGCAGGTCCTCAAAACTCGCGATGCCTTCCGGGCTGGTTTTGGCCGCCCAGGGGGATTCACTGGCGTAGATATAGCCGCGCATCGAGCCATGGATAAAACAGCCCAGCAAGGTGGCCCCGACAACGCCGGCCCTGTCCAGCGTCACTTCACTGGACTTGCCCGGCTTTCCGTCGGGTTTGCCTTCCAGCCGAAGCTCGAAGCCGGCATTCGTCGCGTTGAACTGACCCATACCGGCGGGCGAGCTGCGCACGTGGTGGTCCCAGGGGTCGTTGTTCACAAACTGAATTTTTGCCCCCACGGGAACCACCGTCACCGCGGGAACAAACTGCATCTTTTCCTGGTGAATGGTGGCCTGCGCGGCCAGCGGCGTCCTGGGCTGGGCGCTTTTGTTGGCGGGTGCCACCACGACCACGGCATCCGGCACCGGTTTGCCGTCTTTGTCGAGCACCGACACCGTGAGACTGGCCGCATGAACCCCTGCGCCGAAGGCGAAGAGCGCGCTAATTGCTGTGAGCTGGATCGCTTTTTTCATGGTTTGACCGCCGTTTCAGGGGGCGTGATGATGTCCCGGTTCATGGGAGCCAGCAGCGCCAGCATTTCATTCTGTTTGCGAAAAGGAATGCCCCTGGCATCCATGCTTTGCTGCAGCACCTCCACCAGGGCGTGGAAGTCCGACTTCTTGATGTCGAGGTTGGCGTGCGCGCTTTTCATGTCCGCACCCTTGTAAACGCAGGGGCCGCCGCTCAGGGCGCAGAGCTGGTCCACCAGCTGCTCTTTCACGCGCTGCTGGTTCGACGGCTTGAAATGCGGCCCGGTGCGCGGATCGGCCAGCAGGCGAACCATGAAGTCGTCCATCAGCGCCACCAGGCCGGCTTTTTCACCGAAGGCTTTGTAAAGCTGGTCGTCTTTGGGTGCCGTCTGGGCAAATGCTGCGCCGGCCGTCAACAGGCTTGCCGCGAGGGCAAAAGAAACAAAAGGGTTTTTCATGGGGCGGTTCCTTGAAGGGGGTTGTTCGTCGGGCTTAAAAAGCGACCTGAGCCGAGAGGTAGTAGCCGGTCTGCTTCCGGCTGCCGGTGGTGGCAGGCACGATCACGCCCAGGTCCACATACGCCAGCGTGAGCGAAAGGTTTTTGGTCGGTGCCCAGGCAATAAAGATGTCTTTCCAGTCTTCAGAGCGCAGGCCGTTGCCCAGGCCGGCCGCGCGGCCGGCGCCCTCGAGCTTGTTGCGCATAAAACGGTATTCGGCGCCGATGGCGATGTTTTTGCTGAGCAGGTAAGCCACCGAGAATTCCGGTTGCAGCGT
>NZ_JBFUAZ010000694.1:0-2064 GCF_056406035.1 Polaromonas sp. P1_E1_2
ACCTGGCGCCATAGGCTGGGTGGCCTGCGCGCCTGGAACTGCCGGATGAGCACGCTGCCCGCGCTCCTGCGTCAGTGCCAGGTGAAGCTGGTGCAAGGCGCCCACACACTCCAACACGGTGGACTGGACCAGCTCCGCGGCCTCGCCGGCCTGCGAGTTGGGTGCTGCTGCGAGTTTTTCACCGACGCTGAGCATGAGCCTGGCCTTGACGGCGCCAAACAGCGCGTCCCAGTCGGCGATCGCGATGTCCAGCGGGTGGTCGGGTGTGAGCGCTTCGAGCTGCCGCTCGGGAAGCGAGGCGAGATGGGCGTCGTCAGCGCCCTCGCCGCCTCCTTTGGCCCAGTCGCGCAGAACATCCAGCGCAGCGGCACTGGTGGCGGGCAGCTCGCATCGGGACTCCTTCATGAGTTCAGGAGAGCTCAGCATGGTCAGCGCCGAGCGCGCCAGCAGCCTGATATTGGGAGGGGGTGAGGAAGCAAGCCGGATCATTTCAGAACCCTCGCTAAAGGAGTTGCATGGCGCTGCAACAGCGGTTGGGCGCTGCGCCTTCAAAGGTTCGCAATATCGCCGTACGCTCCTTTCTAGGCGGCCCTAGGCGATCCGTCCGTGCGGTAACGCACATCGGCCGCAAAAGGTTTTCAGGCCGTGTCGCGGGCCGCAGTTGAGCTGAAACAGGTAAACCGATGCTTTTGCCTGACAGACAGGCCCCCGCCATCCCAAAGCCGCCCCTCAATGCAGCAATTGGGTATAGGTTTTCCGGTCAGCCGCGTAACAGCTGCATGCCGCGGCTTCCAGGCCGCCGCGGTCAAGAACCTTCAATTCACCACGGTGGTATTCGATCAATCCACCGCGCTGCAGCGCGCTGGCGGCCGACGTGATGCCGACGCGGCGCATGCCCAGCATGTAGGCCAGAAATTCGTGYGTCACATGAAAATKGTCGGAATGCGCGCGGTCCTGRCTCATCAGCAGCCATCGGGCCAGGCGCTGGCTCGTCAGGTGAAAACGAAGGCAGGCGGCTGATGCGGACTGCTGCGCCATCAAGACATAAAGGTAGCGGTTCAGGCCGCGTTGCAACGAAGCACTGCGCGCCAGCTCGCGCCGGAAAACGGCGGTGCTGATCCGCCAGGACGCCCCCGCGCCCTGCACCACCGCATGCACCGGCGCGGTGACAACGCCCAGCACCAGTTGCGCACCCAGCATGCCTTCACGCCCCACCATGCCAACCTCCACCCCCGGGCTGCCTTCCACCAGGGCCACAAGGGAAATGAAGCTTTCGACCGGGAAATAGACGTAACGTGTGGGTTTGCCGGGTTCGCACAGCACTTCAGCCAGCGACAGCTCGACGGGCTCGCAGACGGCGAGCAGGCGCAGGCGATCCTTGCGAGGGAGAAGCTCAATGAGGTGGTTTTCGACAGGGGCCAAAGCGGCTCTCCGGTGTAGGCGGACCCCGGGGAGTGCCGGGTCACGGACAAGGCCGCGCTACTGTCGTCAGTTCAATTCGGTGCCCCAGTATGCATGAGGTGCTGCCAACGCCACCGTGTGCCAGCGCACACAGCACACAACAGGCCGCACACCGGGATGCTAGGAGGCGAGTTTTTCGGGAAGCAAGCGGTCGTATTCCTTCTTCACCACGGCATAACATTCACAGGTGCGCTGCTCCAGCCCCGGTCGGTCCAGCACCGTGATGCGGCCGCGCGAATAGCGGATCAGCCCGAGGTTTTGCAGCTTGGTCGCGCCTTCGGTCACACCTTCGCGGCGCACGCCCAGCATGTTGGCGATCAGCTCCTGCGTCATCACCAGCTCATTGCTTTGCAACCGGTCGAGGCTGAGGAGCAGCCAGCGGCACAGCTGCTGGTCGAGCGAATGGTGGCGGTTGCACACCGCGGTTTGCGCCATCTGCGTGATCAGTGCCTGGGTGTAGCGCAGCAGCAGGTGCAGCACCGGCGCGCGCTTGAACTCGTCCTTGATCGCCTGCGCCTTGAGGCGAAAGCCCTGGCCGGCGCTTTGCACGACGGCGCGGCTGGGTGTGGACTCCCCGCCCATGAACAGGGAGATACCCACGAC
>NZ_JBFUAZ010000695.1:0-2059 GCF_056406035.1 Polaromonas sp. P1_E1_2
ATGCAGAGCCGGAAAGCCTGGTGGCATTCAAGGCGCAAGGCGTTGTCACCGCTGAAGGGTTGCGTCAGGCCAGGGAGCTCGGCGCGCTTTCGCGCATGGCCCAAAATGCCACGGGCARCACGGCTTACACCGCCTCGTTGGGTTTTCGCCGTGGCGTGCCTGAGCTGGTTGTCGCCAGCAGCCTGCAAGGCATGGCGCTCAACCTGCCCGCGCCCCTGAGCAAGACCGCAGAAGCGGCATTGCCGCTGCGGTTTGAGAATTCGCTTGTGCCGACCTCCATGGGGCCGGGGCAAAAGCTGGAGGACCAGCTTTCGGTAACCATTGGCCGTGTGGCGTCCGTCATGTATGTGCGCGACGTCAGCGGCAGCGAACCTCGTGTGATGCGGGGCGGAATCGGCGTCGGGCTGGAGCCGGGGGAGACAGTGCCCGTGCAGGAAGCCGGTGTGGCGGCCAATATCAACCTGGCCCACGTGGACCTCGATGCCTGGCAAAAAATACTGGCAGATTCTTCTTCCGGCAGCGCGCTCCAGACACCTCCGCCGGTGGCTGCCACTGCGGCGACCAACCGGGCCGCCGCGAACGCGTCCCTGACTTATCTGCCGACCTCCATGGCCATTCGCGCAAAGGAGCTGGTGATTGAAGGGCGCAAGCTGAACAACGTGGTGGTGGGAGGCTCCCGTGAAGGCCTGACATGGCGTGCAAATATCGACGCGTCGGAGCTCAATGGATATGTCGAATTCCGGCAGCCTGGCGGCATAGGGGCCGGGCGGGTCTATGCGCGGCTTTCCCGTTTGAGCCTGGCGCCAGGTACGGCCAGTGACGTGGAAGCGATCCTGAACGAGCAGCCCGCCAGCATCCCTGCCCTGGACATCGTGGTGGAAGACCTGGAGCTGCGCGGAAAAAAGCTGGGGCGGGTCGAGATCGACGCCGTCAACCGCGGAGCGTCTGCCGCGGCCCGCGAGGGCGTGCGCGAATGGCGCCTGAACAAGTTCAATGTGATCCTTCCCGAGGCGGTGCTGACGGCAACGGGCAACTGGGTGGCGATCAATGCCCAGAGCGTTGCGACAAATGCGCCGCGTGCCGCGCGCGCGGCTGCCGAGCGCCGCCGCACCGTGATGAATTTCAAGCTGGACATCGCCGATTCGGGTGAGCTGCTCAAGCGCTTTGGCATGGGTGAGGTCATTCGCCGTGGCAAGGGCAAACTGGAGGGGCAGGTCGCGTGGATGGGGTCACCTCTCAGCCTGGACTATCCCAGCATGAGCGGACAGTTCAACGTCAATGTGGAGTCGGGGCAGTTTGTCAAGGCTGACCCGGGCATCACAAAACTGCTGGGTGTGCTGAGCCTGCAGTCTTTGCCCAGGCGGCTGACCCTGGATTTCCGGGACGTTTTTTCCGAAGGCTTTGCCTTTGACTTTGTCCGCGGCGACATCAATATCAACCAGGGCGTCGCCTATACCAACAACCTGCAGATGAAGGGCGTGAATGCGGCCGTGCTGATGGAGGGTAGTGCCGATATTGCCAAGGAGACGCAGAACATCAAGGCGGTCGTGGTGCCGGAAATCAATGCCGGTACGGCTTCCCTGATCGCCACAGTCATCAATCCGGCCATCGGCCTGGGCAGCTTCCTTGCCCAGATGTTCCTGCGCCGGCCTTTGATGCAGGCGGCGACCCAGGAATTCCACATTGAAGGAACCTGGTCTGACCCGAAAATCATCAAGGTGGATCGCAAGGCACAGGCTGCAGCAGAGCCTGTTCAGGAGGTTCGTTAACCATGAAGATAGCTGCCATCCAGATGGTCTCAGGTACGCGCGTGCAGGACAACCTTGCCGCAGCCCGCAGCCTGCTTGAGCAGGCTGCGGCGCAGGGCGCCGAACTGGCCGTGCTGCCGGAATATTTCTGCATCATGGGCTTCAAGGACACCGACAAGCTGAAAGTCCAGGAGAGCGTCGGAACGGGCTTGATACAGGACTTCCTGAGCCGGTCGGCGCGTGAGCTCGGCTTGTGGATCGTGGGCGGCACGCTGCCCATGGCCACGTCTGATCCGGCGCGCGCGCGCAAC
>NZ_JBFUAZ010000696.1:0-2056 GCF_056406035.1 Polaromonas sp. P1_E1_2
GGTGCTGGCGGCAGGAGGCTGAGCCCGGCGCACAATGGCACCATGAAAACACCCAAGAGGCTGCAGTCGCTGCTCGAAGAAGGCCTGATCGATACCGTGGTACGGCAACTGATGAGCGGCAAGGAGGCCATGGTGTACGTGGTGCGCTGCGGCGACGAAACACGCTGCGCCAAGGTCTACAAGGACGCCACCGAGCGCAGCTTTCGCCAGGCGGTGGACTACACCGAAAACCGCAAGGTCAAGAACACCCGGCAGGCGCGCGCCATGGCCAAGGGCACGCGTTTCGGCCGGCAGGCCACCGAGGCGGCCTGGCAAAGCGCCGAGGTCGATGCGCTGTACCGGCTGGCTGCTGCCGGTGTGCGTGTACCCAAGCCGCACAACTTTTGCGATGGCGTGCTGCTGATGGAGCTGGTGACCGACGAGCACGGTGATGCCGCACCGCGCCTGAACGACGTGGAGTTCACGCCCGAAGATGCCCGCCAGCACCACGCCACGCTGCTCACGGAAGTGGTGCGCATGCTGTGCGCGGGCGTCGTGCACGGCGACTTGTCGGAATTCAATATCCTGCTCGGTGTGACGGACGGCCAGCCCGGCCCGGTCATCATCGACCTGCCGCAGGCGGTGGACGCTGCCGGCAACAACCACGCGGGCCGCATGCTGCTGCGCGACGTGGCCAACCTGCGCGGCTTCTTCGGCCGCTTTGCGCCGGAGCTGCTGCAAACCGACTACGGCAGCGAGATCTGGGACCTGTACCAGCGCGGCGTGCTGCAGCCCGAGACGGTGCTGACGGGCCGCTTTGCCCACAAGACCGGGCCGGTCAACCTCGGCGCCGTGATGGGTGAGATCGACGATGCGCGTGCTGAAGAGTCAGCGCGGCGGCTGCGCATGCAACAAGCCCGTTAGGTGCGTCTTTTCGCGAGGCGCTAGTGCGCCGGCGCAGTGGCAGCGCGCTTGCCGCCCAGCGTCACGCGTGCCGTGACATACGCCAGCAAGGCGCATCCGGCGATGCCGGCCACCATGGGGCGGGCGCTGCCGTCTACAAACACGCCCACCACCGCCATCACCACCGCGCCGGTGACAAACTGCAAGGTGCCCATGAGGGCCGAGGCCGTGCCGGCTATGGCGCCGTGTTCTTCCAGTGCCAGTACGGCGGTGGTTGGAACCACCAAGCCCAGAAATCCATAGCCCACCAGCATCAGCGCGATCATCACGTCCAGCCTTTCGATGCCCACCAGGTTCAGCACCAGCAGCAGGGCCATCACGGCGGCATAACCCGTCACGGCCACTTTCACGATGGGCACAAGCCCGAAACGCGCAGCCAGCTTGCCGGTGAACTGCGAAACCCCGATGAAGGAGGCTGCGTTGACTGCAAAGGCGATGCTGTACTGGCGCGGTGTCAGGCCGTAGTGGTTGATCAGCACAAAGGACGAGTTGGCAAGGTAGGCAAAAAAGCTCGAGATGCCGAAGGCGCCGATGAACACCAGGCCCATGAAATGGCGGTCGCGCAGCAGCACGCCGTAGGCGGTCAATGCGCTGCCAAAGCTGCTGTCCACTCGCTGCTCGGCAGGCCGCGTTTCCGGCAGGGTCATCGCAACCAGCGCCAGCCCTGCGGCGGCGGCTACGGTGACAGCCCAAAAAACGCTGCGCCAGCCGAAGGCTTCAATGAGGAAGCTGCCGGCCAGCGGCGCCAGGATGGGCGAGACGCTGAAGACCAGCATCAGCAGGGACATCAGCCGCGCGGCGTCATGGCCAGTATGCAGGTCCCGCACCACCGCCCGTGGCACCACCATGCCGGCGCAGGCGCCCAGGCCCTGGATGAAGCGCAGCACCACCAGCGTCTGGATGTCAGGCGCCAGTGCGCAGCCGATGCTGCCCGCGGCAAACAGCAGCAGCCCGAAGTACAGCGGCGGCTTGCGGCCCACCATGTCGGAGACCGGGCCGTAGATGATTTGCCCAATGCCGAGGGAGATGAAAAACGCCATCAGGCTGGCTTGCACCGCGCCCATGGAGGCGCCCAGGCTGTGCCCGATGGAAGGCAGCGCGGGAAGGTACATGT
>NZ_JBFUAZ010000697.1:0-2055 GCF_056406035.1 Polaromonas sp. P1_E1_2
ACGCAGAGGCCTCAGTGCGCCCCGGCCGCAGCATCGGCACTCCCCGCCCCCGCCTTGGTATGCCGTGTCAAAAACACCAGCGGAATCAGCAGCAGGAAGATCAGCGAGGAGGCATAAAACACGTCGTTGGCGGCCAGCATGTAGGCCTGCTGGTCGACCAGGCGGTTGATGGTGCCCAGCGCCTGGTCGGGCGTGAGGCCAGCGCCGGCCAGGCCTGTGAGGGCGCTGTTGGTGGCGGTGCTGCCCTGGTTCACGTATTCGCTGATTTGCGCGTGGTGCATGGCGGCGCGGTCTTGCCAGATGGTGGTGGCGATCGAGGTGCCGAAGGAACCGGCGGTGATGCGCACGAAGTTTGACAGGCCGGAGGCCGCGGGAATTTTGTCGGGCGAGATGCCCGACAGCGTGATGGTGACCAGCGGGATGAAAAAGAAAGCCATGGCCACGCCCTGGATGATGGTCGGGATCATGATGGTGCGGAAATCGGCCTGGGTGTTGAAGTTGGACCGCATCCACAGTACCAGCGCAAACACCATGAAGGCAAACGCGGCGAAGCGGCGCGGATCCACTTTCGCGATGTTCTTGCCGACCACGGGCGAGAGCAGCAAGGCGAAGGCGCCGACAGGCGCCAGCACCATGCCGGCCTGTGTGGCGGTGTAGCCCATGTACTGCTGCAGCCACAGCGGCAACAGAACAACGTTGCCGAAGAAGAGGCCGTAGCCGACCGACAGCGCCAGCGCGCCGGCCCAGAAGTTGCGCTTCTTGAACAGCGTGAGGTCGACCACCGGGTGTTCTTCCGTCAGCTCCCAGATCACGAAGGCGATCAGGCCCACCAGCGCGATGATGCCCAGCGCGATCACTTCACCGGAATGAAACCAGTCGAGCTCCTGGCCCTTGTCGAGCATGATCTGCAGCGCGCCGACCCAGATGACCAGCAGCGCCAGGCCCACCGAATCGATGGGGAGTTTTCGGGTGACGCTTTCACGCTTTCGGAAGATGCTCCAGGTGATGAAGGCAGCGCCAAAGCCCACGGGGATGTTGATATAAAAAATCCAGGGCCAGGAAATGTTGTCGGTGATCCATCCCCCTAAGAGCGGCCCCATGACGGGCGCGATCAGCGTGGTCATGGACCAGAGCGCCATGGCCAGCCCCGCCAGTGCTTTCGGGTAGCTCGACAGCAGCAGCGCCTGCGACAGCGGGATCATGGGCCCGGCCACCAGGCCCTGCAGCACGCGCAGAAAAATCAGCGTGGTCATGTTGGGCGCCAGGCCGCACAGCCACGAGGTGATAACAAACAGGATGACGCTGGTGGTGAAAAGCCGAACCTGACCGAAGCGCTGCGACAGCCAGCCGGTCAGCGGCACGGCAATCGCATTGGCCACGCCAAAGCTGGTGATGACCCAGGTGCCCTGGTTGGGGCTGACGCCCAGGTCGCCGGCAATCGCGGGCAGCGACACATTGGCGATGGACGTGTCGAGCACATTCATGAACGTTGCGGCCGACAGGGCCAGCGTGCCCCACAGGCGGGCAGAGCCCGTCAGCGGTGGCGGCTGGACATAGGCGGAGGCGGGAGCAGGTGCGGAAGCCATGAAAGCCTTGCGAATAAGGGGCTGGTGGAAACCGCTACGGGATTCGCTGCGGTTGCGCGGTCTGGAAGTGCGGGTTGTGTGTGAGGCTGTGACTTACGGCGCCACGCGGTTGCCAGCCAGCGACAGCGTGTGGCTGAACGCGAGGCGCTGCGGGTCGGTGCCGGCCTGGGCGGGCGAAACAGCCCCACCCTGCGGCAGGGCCGGCTTGGCCGCGACGGCGGACTTGGCCGGCTTCACGAATTTCCCGGTGTTGGCGGCGATGACACGCTGCACAT
The DNA here is from genome assembly GCF_056406035.1 of Polaromonas sp. P1_E1_2. Taxonomy (NCBI): domain Bacteria; kingdom Pseudomonadati; phylum Pseudomonadota; class Betaproteobacteria; order Burkholderiales; family Comamonadaceae; genus Polaromonas; species Polaromonas sp. P1_E1_2. Next base: position 1,862 of record NZ_JBFUAZ010000697.1, read on the forward strand.
CCTTGTCAGCGGCATCGTCAGGTGTGCCGTAAGTCTGGCTGTGTGCCAGGGTGGCGTCCCGCGGCGCATCGGCCAGCGTCTTGCCGTCCTTGCTGCTCACGTCCACTTCGGCGTCCATCGACAAGCCCACGCGCAGCGGGTTGTCGGCGAGCTGTTTGGCGTCCAGCGCGATGCGCACCGGCACGCGCTGCACC
>NZ_JBFUAZ010000698.1:0-2052 GCF_056406035.1 Polaromonas sp. P1_E1_2
GCTTCTTCATGTACCCCGTGGCTGAAAATGCGGCCGGCCGTTTTGACTCCTACGCACCGGATGATTTCATGTATCAAATCACTGCAAAAGAGGTCAGGGCCTGAGCATCACGCGGCGTGCAGCCTTAAAAGGGTTGAAGATGCAGGAAACAATGGGACTGCGGAGCCGGCGGTTTTAAGGACGGCTTGCTCAGAGCGCTTTCATCGTTTGGATCATGTCGTCAACTTGCTCAATGCAAAAAGCTGGGTGAAACTGGACGGAAAATTTGCGGGGTTTCACGGAATTTTTATAACTGTATAAATTTACTGTTTGTGGGCTTGAAACCCAGCATGCAAGCGGCTTACAGGGGTTTTAGATGTCCAGATTAGATTGCAAGCGCCAGGTTATACCGCAGGTTTTGCGGCATACATTACGTTAAGTCTCACATATGTCACGCACTGACAAGCTCTCGAAGTTGGTCGCACTCTATGACGATCTGCACAGCGAACTCGCGACCGTAGAAGATGAGCGTACCCTGCAGCTATGCGAGAGCTGGAAAAAAGCTCGACCGATTTACGCTGAGCCTACCGGGGAACACCCGAGGTCCGCGCTTRCAACAGGCATGGAACAGGGCTTGCGAGAGACACCCATGCTGTTGAAATCGTTACCACCTGCGATGCGGGCGCATGCTGCAAAGGCGCTCGACCGTGCGATCGCTATCCATTACCCTGAATTCTCTGCTAAGGAGGAAGCGCGGCTGGAGAAAATCAAGGCGCGCGGACGGATACGAGGGGAAAATGAGTTCTACTTGGCGCGTCACCAAGTGGATGTCTTGGAAGGAAATGCGCAGCGAAGGGAAGAGATCGAGAAGTGGTACGCCTTGGTTGACGAATTTGAGGCGCGGGGTATATGAGACTTAACATTTCGCTCGGCACGGACACGCAGCTGCAGAATGCCGCTTCGCGGCGCATGCTGCGTGCCGGGCAGCTTCGACGTTAGATTTTCAAATGTACGCGCTCACGGTTTTAGTATTTCTGGTCCTGCCTGTTGGTATGGCGTCATTTCTTCTCTGGCGCGCCTATCAGATGGGAGTCAAAGGCCGCGTTGAACTTACACATCAATGGATTGCGCGCCCGCCTGAAGGCATTGAAGCATTTGCGCGATGGTTTGCTTGGCGCGACTTAACGTTTGGAGCGGGCCTGTTGGCTTGCCTGATGGTGCTACTGGCTTTGCCCCAATACTTTGCCGCTTGGATACCTCTCATGGCACTATTCGGTTTCATACATCAAGGATTCACTGGCTATGCACTTCACAAGCTCAGGAAAAGAAATTCAATCTAACAGGGTGCTCGACGCGGACATGCAGCAGCAGGTTGCCGCTTCGCGGCGCATGCTGCGCGCCGGGCAGCGCCAACGTTAGACCTCATGGACTCCATCGCACATCGACTCACGAAGCTATCGCTCTGGGGCTTGCCGCTTTTATGGCTTGCTCTAGCCGTGTTTGTATGGCTTCGTCACTCATGGCTTGCTGGTGCTTGCTTCGCCATAGCTGGCCTCAGCGGTTTGCTCTGGAACTTATTCTTTTTGCCGGTCGGCGTTGGTCGTCCCGCTGAAATCTGGCGCGCAGTGGTCTTCGTCGAATATGACGAAGCTCCTTTGGGTCACGTTCTTTCGGTATACCTCCCGCTGCTTTCAAAGCTGTCTCTTGTGGCCGCAGTTTCCATGCTTGCTTTCAAGCGTGCGGTTTAATCCATCATTCCAGCGGACCGCCATTGGCGGCCGCTGAATTCAAACGTCAGGTCGCATAAGAACAGCCGCCCATGTCCAAGGCCATTCATTTCATTGGCGCACTTTTCGCGATGGGGCTCGTCTGGTTTTTTGCCCTCGTGGGCTTGGTCGAGTGGCTAGCACCGGGCATTGTGTCGGGTTATGGCTTTGTCGCAATGCTCGCCACTTGTCTGCTACTTGCCGGATACCCCGCATGGAGGCTCTTTGTCCAGCGACGTCCTTAGCAGGGTTCCGCGGTCTAACAGGTCGCTCGATACGGAAAACGTCGCGGCGCATTGCCACTGCG
>NZ_JBFUAZ010000699.1:0-2051 GCF_056406035.1 Polaromonas sp. P1_E1_2
CGGGTGACCTTGAAGCTGGCGTCGCCCATCAACAGGGCCTGGCCGAGCTTGAGGCCCAGCGCATCGAGCAGCGAGGCGTCGGCCCAGGCCGTGCCGGGAGCCGGCACTTCCCGCGTGTCCTCGCCGGGGCCTTCCAGGCTGTCGGCGATTTTCATGCTGCCGCGCAGCGGATAACCTTCCGGCACCCCCTTGAAAGCCACCAGCTTGCTGGCGCCGCCGTCCGCGTCGGTGGCGCGGCCCATGGTGGGAAAGGTGACGGTGGAGATCGCCTTCAGGCCCAGCGCCTGCGCCTTGGCTATGAAGGCTTCCGGTGTGATGCCGTCACTGCGGATCACGGCGTCGCCGCCCAGCAGCTGACGGGCATCGCGTTGCAGGCCGCCCTTGAGGCGATCGGCAAAAAAACCGACCGCGGTGAGCGCAGCAACCGCCAGGGTCACCGCGACGATCAGGAGGCGCAGCTCGCCGGCGCGCAGGTCACGCAACAGGGTTTTCCAGCCGAGCTTGAGGAAAAGGGTGTTCATGCGCAGACCATAACGCAAAGTCCGCATCCCGGCATCATGGCCGGGTTTTGCAAAGGATTTAGTGCAGGGTTACGGAGACGTCTTGAAGCCGGGTCCCGCCACCACCGGGGCTGGAGCTGGAGCCGAAACCGGAGCGCCCGGCAAGGCATCCAGCCGCTGCTCCAGCGCGCGCAGCACGGGCCCGATGCCGGTTCCCGCCCTGATCTGCGGGTTGGAAAAGCCGTCGTCCTTGCCGGCGTCGATTTCGCGCTGCTTGATCACCGGAACGGCACGGGAAAAAGCCTGCTCAAAAGAATGTGTCTTGCGCAGCTGCTCGTCAAACATGGCACGGCCGAAGAACGTGAGTTCGGACAGGCGCCCACAACCGTAAGAGGTATGGGTGGCGTCGGCCGCCGTCATGACCAGGGTGGTATCGCTGGCCAGGGTGTCGATCCAGCCGCCGGAATAGCAGGCCGATATCGCGATCACGCGGTGGCGGATGCCGGCGTTGTCGAGCGCCTCGCGCAGCTCGCCGGGACTGAGCGGCGGTACCTGCAGCGGCCAGTGGGAGGCGGCCAGCTTGAAGTCGCTGGCGCCGTGCGAAGTCATGTAGACCACCAGCACGTCGTTGTCGCGATCCATGCGCTGGGCCAGCGCGTCGATGGCGCGCTGCAAATTCAGCGTGGTGGCCCAGGGATGGGTTTGCACGGTGCTGGCATGGTTGACCAGGTGCATCACGCGGCCTTCGGCATCGAAGCGCTCGGCAAGCACACGGCTGACCATGGTGCTTTCCCGCAGGAACACATCTTCTGCGGCATAAGGGGCAAACACCAGGCCGTAGACGTCGGTGATACCGCGGCGCTGCGGCTCGATGGCGGCCATCGTCTTTTCCATCAGCGCCTGCTGCTCTTCAAAAACCTGCTGGCTCAGCTGCAGGCGGGGCCGGCTGTCTTCAGGGGCCTGGCTCGCGTAGTCCGCCCCCCAGGTACGCACCTCGAATTGCCAGGCGGACACGCCTGTGGTTGCCAGCAGGACCAGCGCAAATACGGCAGTCCGCCAGGTCCATCCGGCGAAACGCACGAAGAGGAAAAGGCTCACGCCAAGCGCCCAGGCTGTCACCGCCGCATACAACGCCCAGTAAAACCAGGGAGCGGAAAACACCGCCGCCTTGATCCAGCCGTGCGCAATCGCAGCAACCACGCCCTGGGCGAGCAGCACATTGGGCAGCCCCGCTGCCAGCCACAGCGCGAAAAAGGCCGCCACACCGCGAGGCGGTTGGTCACCGGGAACCGGCTCGTCCGCTTCAGGGGCAGGCACAACTGCCGAAGCAGGAAAAGCCCACCACGCCAGGCCAACGCCCAACCCGATCGTCCACCATGTCGACAACCAGGCCTGCAGGTTAAACACCGCGGGGCCTGCAATTTCCAGCCGCATCAACGCAACTTCCATGGTTGCGGCCAGCATCACAATGCCCATCACCTGCAATGGCGTCGGCGTTTTCCCCGCCACGCGGACAGATAGGAAAAACGCAGCACGAACTCCCTCCAGTAT
>NZ_JBFUAZ010000700.1:0-2051 GCF_056406035.1 Polaromonas sp. P1_E1_2
GTGCAGGCCGGCAGCTATACCGTCGCCGGATCCCGCGCGCGCGACCAGCAAGGCCTGGTCGGCGAATGGACCTACCGCATCGACGGCTTCCGCCAGTGGAGCACTTACCTGCAATGGGGCCAGTTGAGCTATCCGGGCCAATCGCTTCGTGATACGGACCGAACCGTGCTGGGTACGTCCTACGCCCATGCATTCCGCGACGGTTTGCTGGTCTTCGGGGGCATTTATGTGGGTGCCGAGAAGGAAAAAGCCAGCGGCGTTCCGCACATGGGCCACCACCTGTTCGGCATCCGGTTGGGTACACAGAAATCCATCAGGGACGACCTCGCCTTTTTTGGCAATATCAGTTATGAAGACCGCAAATACGGTGGCACCGAYCCGCTGTTCCTGGTCACCCGCACCGACAGGCAGCTCAATCTGAACCTTGGCCTCAACTGGGTCCCCGCCAAACTCTGGCGCGTGACGCCGCAGTTGTCGCTGACCTCCGTCAAGTCAAACATTGCCATTTCCGACTACAACCGCAGCCTTTTCTCCGTGACCGTGCGCCGCGACTTCTAAACCTGCCGTGCCGACTGAACACGCCCCGCCAGACACCCCATGAAAACCATCCGGGAAAGCTCTCTCAAACACGCCGCGCTGTCGGTCGTGATTGCGGCGGCCTTCCCCGCGCAATCATTCGCCGCCGAATCGGCCGGCGTGGCGCAGTTCATCGCCGGCGACGTCAACGTGCTGCGTGCGAACGGCAAAACCGAGGCGCTGACCAAGGGCAAACCGCTGGAAAGCGGCGAATCCATACTGACGAGCACCGCGGGTCGCGCCCAGGTCCGGTTTTCGGATGGCGGCCTGGTGTCACTGCAGCCCAATACCGAGTTCAAAATCGCCAATTATGTCAACGAGGCTGACCCCAAGCAGGACCGTTTCCTGGTCGACCTGTTGCGCGGCAGCATGCGGGCCATCACCGGCCTGATCGGCAAGCGCAACCGCGAGAACTACAAGGTCACTACCACCACGGCCACCATAGGTATACGCGGTTCCGGCTTCAGCGTGGGCTACAACCCGGACGGATCACTGGGCATCACGACGGAACTGGACGCCATTGAGGTCTGCAACGCCGGTGGCTGCGTCGGCCTGACGGCCGGCGAGTCGGTGCGAGTCATTAACAGCTCCGAGGCGCCAGTTCGCACCAATACACGGGCCAACGTGCCGACGCCGCCGCCCGTCCAGGAGGTGGTCGTTGCGGGGAACCAGACCACGTCCGATGGCAAGCCCGCCATTGTCCCCACCACACCCGTCAAACAGGTGTTCACCGACCTGGCCGCCGCGATTGCGTTCACCGACAGCGCGGCCAACCCGGTGGTCGAAAGCTACTACCCCGAGGCCGGCACCGCTGTGCTGACCAGCTTCCTCAGCGGCAAACCCATCGATGTCGACAGCCTCGACAGCCGCAACGTCCTGACCCAGTTCCGCAGCACGCCCGGCCTCACCACGATGGAAAAGGGCGCGCTGGGTGCGCCGTCCGATCCCGACTTCGTCGGTTGGGGCAGCTGGGTGACGGGACAAAAGTTCGTGGGAGGCTCGCCCAGCGCGATTGAATCCGTTCACTTTGTGATGGGCCGGCCGACGCCGACGGCTCAGATGCCGGCCGACAACATGCAGGGCACCTACCAGTTCGCCGGCGGCACCGCCTTCTCCAGCCTGCTGGGTGCGGGTCAGCTTGTAAGCGGTTCGCTGGTCGCCAATTTCGGCGCCTACAGCCCAGGCCAGGGCTATGGCAACCTGGACCTCACCACGCGCTTCGGCGGCAATGACTATGGCGCCAGCAGCAGCATCGACATCAACAACGCCAAAATCACTAACTCCTCGGGCGCGAATGTCACCGGCTTCTTCACCGGCAACAATGCCAGCCGTGCCGCACTGGTCTACAGCGCCTCATCGGTTACCGGCGCGGGCCCCAGCGCGGGCCAGGTTTCCGGTGCGGCCGTTTTCCAGCAGACCAGCCTGGTCGTAAGACCCCCCCTTTAAACGGGCCGTCCCCAGCCCCACAGCAGCCC
>NZ_JBFUAZ010000701.1:0-2043 GCF_056406035.1 Polaromonas sp. P1_E1_2
ATCCTGTTCAATACCTGCTCCGTGCGCGAAAAAGCCCAGGAGAAAGTCTTCAGCGACCTGGGCCGCGTCAAGCACCTGAAAGAAAAAGGCGTGCTGATCGGCGTCGGCGGCTGTGTAGCCAGCCAGGAAGGCGCGGCCATCATCCAGCGCGCACCTTATGTCGACGTGGTCTTCGGCCCGCAAACCCTGCACCGCCTGCCGCAGCTGCTGGCCGACCGGACCCGGCTGGGCAAGCCGCAGGTCGACATCAGCTTTCCCGAGATCGAAAAATTCGACCACCTGCCGCCGGCGCGCGTCGAGGGCGCCAGCGCCTTCGTGAGCATCATGGAAGGCTGCTCCAAGTACTGCAGCTACTGCGTGGTGCCCTACACCCGTGGCGAAGAGGTCTCTCGGCCCTTCGAAGACGTGCTGGTCGAAGTCGCCGGCCTGGCCGACCAGGGCGTCAAGGAAGTCACGCTGCTCGGGCAAAACGTCAACGCTTACCGTGGCCCCATGGGTGGCACGGCCGAGATCGCCGACTTCGCAACCTTGCTCGAATACGTGTCCGACATCCCGGGCATTGAGCGCATCCGCTACGTCACCAGCCACCCCAATGAGTTCACGCAGCGCCTGATCGACGCCTACGCCAAGCTGCCCAAACTGGTCAACCACCTGCATTTGCCGGTTCAGCACGGCTCCGACCGCATCCTCATGGCGATGAAGCGCGGCTACACCGCCATGGAATACAAGAGCACCATCCGCAAGCTGCGCGCCATCCGCCCGGATCTGGCCATGAGCAGCGATTTCATCGTGGGCTTCCCCGGCGAGACCGAAGACGACTTCGGCAAGATGATGAAGCTGATCGACGAGATCGGCTACGACACCTCGTTCAGCTTCATTTACAGCCCACGCCCCGGCACCCCCGCCGCCGCGCTGCAGGACGACACACCGCACGAGGTCAAGCTCAAGCGTCTGCAACATTTGCAGGCCGCGATTGACGACAGCGTGCGCGCCATCAGCGCCAGCCGCCAGGGCACGGTGCAGCGCATTCTGGTGGAAGGCGCCTCGCGCAAGGATCCGACCGAACTCATGGGCCGCACGGAGTGCAACCGCGTGGTCAACTTCAAGGGCCAGCCGCGCCTCATCGGCCAGATGCTGGACATCACCATCACCCAGGCCACGCAGCGTTCGCTGCGCGGCGAAGTCCTGACGCGGGACGTCGCCGTGGCGGCCTGAGACCGCCCGCGCGTTGCTCAAGCACTCGACACGCATGCTGCAACGATTTTCGTTCCGGCAACTTCTGGTGATCGCCTTCCTGCTGATTGCTGCCCTGCTGGGCGCCGCCTCGCYGCGGGCGCTGTTTACCCTGGAAGACCTTTCGCTGCAAAGCCGCAGCAATGCCGCACGTGCCCTCGAACTCAGCAGCGCGGCGCAGTCCCTGGCCGAGCGCAGCGTATCGATGGAGCGTACATCCCGCCAGTCGGTCGTCCTCGACGACCGGGTATTGCGTGAGCGCTTCGGTGACGAGGCCCGTGAAGCTGCGAGTATCCTGACCAGTCTGGCGCGAGAAGACGTACCGGTGGCCAAAGCCCGGCAATGGCGCGCGCACATGCAGAGCATCGGCGATCTGCTGACCGGCCCGACCGGTACCGCGCTGGACCGGGAACGCCAGCTGGCGCAAGAATTCCGCGAACTGGAAAGTGTCAACGCCGCCATCGCCGTGCAGGTGCAACAGGCGATTCAGCAACGCAACAAGTCGCTGGAGGGCAAGCTCGAGGCCAGCCGCCAGCGGCTGACCCAGCAGGTAACCTGGGCCATCGTGCTGGCCATCGCCATGGCGCTGGCATTCGGCGTGTGGTTCACGTTGCCGCTCAGGCGCCTGGAGAACGCCATCGTGGGCCTGGGGGAAAACCGGCTCGACCAGGTCATCACCATCCAGGGGCCGGCCGACCTGGCCCTGGTGGGGCAGCGCCTGAATTGGCTGCGCCTGCGGCTGGTGGAGCTGGACGCCGATAAATCGCGTTTCCTGCGCCATATTTCGCACGAACTCAAAACACCGCTGGC
>NZ_JBFUAZ010000702.1:0-2042 GCF_056406035.1 Polaromonas sp. P1_E1_2
TTCCAGAAGAGCCTGGCGTCTTGTTCCTATTCAGCCTGGAAGACGCACGACTACTTGAGGTCAAGAAGATAGTTCCGCTTCCCCAAGAACACGCGGTCGAGTATCAAGAAATCGCGCTACATGATGGTTGCCCCGGCAAGCCGTAGGCCACGTCGCCGTATGCGGCCTAACCCCTTGCTCAAGCGCCGACGCGCTACGGCAAGCCGTCTCGCCTCCGCGCGTGTCTTTGCTCAAGCGTTAGGCCTCACATGACTATCTGGCGATTCATCTTGCTTGGACTCGCATGGGGCTTGGCCATGTTGGCCTTCTTTCTTTATGATTTTCGAGGCGGTTCGAATCCAGTCCTCACGCTTCTTCTGGTGACGGGCCTATTTTTGATTGGTGGCATCCTGTTTGGTGTTTCCATGTTCCTCTTAACGAAAGTCGCAGCTCGTGTTGCCGGTTTCGACATATCGAAGACTCAAAAGACCAAGCTTGGACTTCGGAACTCGATTCTCATCGCTGCGGGTATCGTGCCTTCTGTGGCAATCATCGGGGTCGTATTCACGCTTCAATACGAATTCTTGTGGGTAGCACTGGCGGCATGCTTGGGGCCCACACTTGTTCTCTTGCCGGGCTCGGCCAAGTCAATCAGTGGCCGATTGCTGTTCGTTCGATGCATTGGTTCGGTGACAGTGGGTGCACTCGCCGCCGCTACAGCCGGTGCATTGTTCATGTCCTTCGAGTTGGCTCCGGTGTTCATGTTGACGTGCGTTGCGTATGCGGCGGCTTGGACTATCGCTCAAGTTATTTCTATATTGGTTCGTCCGCATTTCAGTCAGGAGGCAGGGCAGTGACGGCGAAATCCAACATGTCGCTCGATGCCGACCCACAGCTGCAGAAGGCCGATTCGCCGCGAGTATTGCCGTCCGGTCAGCTCCAACGTTGTCCAGCATCGATCCGCAGCGCAGGCATGCGAACCGAAATGGCATGAGAGCTTCGACCTGGCTTCGGTGCGTTGGCTACTCTGTCGTAGTCATTGCTTTACTGCTGCTTTTGAGGGTTGGCGACCTGTTGCCATTTGACCTTTCTCTTTGGTTTCAAGTTCTCTGGTCTGGCGCTTCGACTCCGCGCTACATGCGTGTCGTTCCCACGAGGGAGTCGAGTATGCTCGCGTGGGGTTTGCTGGCATTTGGCCTCATCCTGATTGCGACGGGTTGGGCGCTAAAGCCGAAACGAGAGGAGAAGTGACTTATGGTGACTTATGCATAACATGTCAATCGACACGGATCCACAACAGCAGGAGGCGGCTTCGCCCCGGGTTTTGGTGGTCCGGTCATCTTCACGTTAGGCTCCTTCTTCCCTACCTCATGCTTGCAAAGCTATTCGCAGCACTCCTGGCACTCTCTGGAGTACTGCTGGTCCTTGTCGGGAGCGCGGCTATCATCCAGGCCGAACCCAACTCACCCATGTTCTTTGGAATGCTATCTGCCATCGTCGCGTTCGGAGTGGGCTGCCTCATCGCCTCCATCGGTGTCTTCAGAATGCGGCGATACGGCTTCGTTTTATGCATTGGCCTGGGCGTAAGTGCCGCCGGCCTCGCGCTTATCGTTTCTGAATCTGCAGGCCAGGGAGTACTCTGGCCAATCTTTGCGTTCATGACGGCCAGCGGCGCTGCCGGCTTGTTTGTAAAGTCAGGCGCCGATGTTGCGGGATGAACCGCGCCGTGACCAAGTGTTCAATTTTCTTGACGGCATATTGCCTTCGCTCTACAGCCTGACAGCTCACGTCGAACTTTCGGCGTCTTTCAGCGTCATCAATTTGCAAGGGAGCTAGTTTTGAACAAAGCATGTGCAGTATCGGCAAGTTTGTTGGCCTTCTTCTCAGTTGAAGCCGCAGCCCAAGCCATACCAATGGAGGAACAGACATTTACTGAATTTGCCGCACAAGCAGTACGGCGCGAGGTTGGCGACACGCCTGTCTCAATAAAGGGGCCACTTACATTGTCGGTTGGCGCCTCGCAGGCCAATCTAGAGAGGGTTTTCGGTTTTTGCCGCTCTAAT
>NZ_JBFUAZ010000703.1:0-2007 GCF_056406035.1 Polaromonas sp. P1_E1_2
ATTGAATTCATAGCATTTCTCATGCTGCACGCCCTCCGCCCAGGCTGCTGCTGCGGTGCATCAGCCACAACAAATAGCCGCCGCCCAGCACCGCGGTGAGCATGCCCACGGGCAGCTCCTGCGGCGCGATCAGCCAGCGTGCCAACGTGTCGGCCGCCATCAGCAGCACGCCGCCCATCAGGCTGGAGAGCAGCATCRGGTGCGCATGGGTAGTCTTCACCACCGAGCGCACCAGGTGCGGTGCGGCCAGGCCTACAAAAGCGATCAACCCGGTTTGAGCCACCGCGGTACCCGTAGCCAGCGCCAGTACCGCCACCAGCGCCGCGCGCATAGGCGCCACCGGCAGGCCCAGGCTGATCGCCGTAGCGTCACCCAAACTCAAACCATCAAGCACGCGCGCCAACAGCCACGCCGCCAGCACACACACGCCCCAGACACTGGCCATGAGCACGCACGAGGTCCAACCGACAAAGGCGGTCGAGCCCAGCATGAAGGCCTGCATGGCCTGCAACGATTCGGGCGAGAACAGCAGCACCAGGTGCGTCATGGCACCCAGCACCACGCCCACCACCACACCGGCCAGCAGCAGGCGCAGCGTGTGGCCCACACCGCGCGACAGCACCAGCGTGAGCATCACCGCGAACACCGCGCCCAGAAACGCCGCACCGGTCAGCCCCAGACGCACCCACAAGCTGCTGGAGAACACGCTGACGGCCATGCCGCCACTCATCATGCTGCCGCCCAACATGCCGGCGCCCCCACCCAAAGCGGCCAATGCCAGCGCCACGCCCAGCGAAGCACCCGAGGCGCTGCCCAGCAAATACGGATCCGCCAGCGGGTTGCGAAACAGGCCCTGGGCTACGGCACCGGCCAGGCCCAGCAAGGCGCCGGCGGCCCAGGCACCCAAGGTGCGCGGCAGGCGGATCTGCCAGATGATTTGCTGTGCCATGGCGGTTTGCTGCGGGTCCTGTGCGGGGTTGAGCAGCGGACGAATGAGGTTCTCCAGCCCCGCGCTGCCCACACAGATGCCCAACGCCACCAAAGCCAATGCCCCCAGCACACCGGCCCAGACCAGCCAGAAAACGCGAGCTTGCATCATGGTTTGGCTCCCGGGGCGGGCGCATTTTTCAGCAGACATTGGGCCATCAGGCGCGCACCTTCAGCCATGCGCGGACCGGGGCGTACCAGCATGTCAGCCTCGTCGGGTGGAAAGATGCAGACCCGCTGCTCGCGCAGTGCGCGGATGCTTTGCCAGCCGGGCCTGGCTGTCAAACCGCCGGCGCTGCGCTGGCCGATCATGATCAGGTCAGGGTTGGCGCGAACGATGTATTCGGGGTTGAGCTTGGGGAACGGCCCGAGCTTGGCCGGCACGATGTTTTTGGCACCCAGGCGCGTGAGCGTTTCACCAATAAAGGACGACTCGCCCGCCGCATACGGGCCCTGGTTGACCTCAAAGTAGACCTTCACATTGCGCACGCTGACCGGCAGCGACTGGGCCGCCGCGGAGACACCGACGTCAATCGCACGCCAGATGCGCGCGGCATCGGGCACATCGAGCAACTGGCCCAGCTTGAGCATCACACGCTGCACATCGGCATGGCGCTTGGGCTCCAGGGCCACTACCTTGATGCCCAACGCCTGTAGCCTTTCGCCCGCGCGCGACGAGGTGGCCATCAGCACCACATCGGGCTTGAGTGCCACGATCATCTCGATATTCGGGTCCAGCCCGCCACCGACCTGAGGCAGCTTTTGCACGCTGGCCGGGAAGTTGGAATAGCGGTCTACCCCCACCAGACGCTGGCATTGGCCCAGCTCGCACACGGTCTCCGTCAGCGAAGGTAGCAGGCTGACAATACGCTGCGGCGCGGCGGGCAAGGTGACGGTGACCCCTCGGTCATCGGTGACCTGCAAGGCACGAGCGACACCCGCCAGACCAAAGGTAAAGGCAAACGCAAAAACGAGCATTACCAAGACGCGGGGCGGCAGAGCGTTTTGCGCAGGTAAAGG
>NZ_JBFUAZ010000704.1:0-1996 GCF_056406035.1 Polaromonas sp. P1_E1_2
CCGTTGAGTTGCATCACCTGCACCACCAGCCAGCTCAGGGAACTGGCGGCCGGGGTGCGCTCTACCCCCTCGTTGGCGATTCCCGATTTGACAGCATGCTGTCGTTTAACTATACTTTCAGACATGACAACATTCTGTCATATCCGGATTTTCCCAACAACCTGCAACCGTCAAGGAGTCGCCCCATGCAAAAGACCTATACCGGAAGCTGCCACTGCGGCGCCGTCCGTTTTGAAGCCGACATCGACCTCAGCAAAGGCACGGGCCGCTGCAATTGCTCCATCTGCACCAAAACCCGCAACTGGGGCGCCATCATCAAACCCGACGCATTTCGGCTTCTGGCCGGCGAGAACGAACTGAGCGACTACCAGTTCGGCACCAAAAGCGGCCACCATTTGTTTTGCAGGCACTGCGGCGTGCGGCCTTTCGGTCGGGGCTACGTGGAGCAGATAGGCGGCGACTATGTATCCATCAACATCGCCGCGCTGGACAACGCCGAGCCGGCTGAACTTATCAGCGCGCCGGTCAACTATTCGGACGGGCGCAACAACGCCTGGTGGAACACCCCTGCCGAGACGCGGCACCTCTGATTCATCGCGGGCATTCACCTCCCCTGAACGATGTCGGTCAGGAATTGAGGAAGGTCAGGTCAGGCCTTAGCCCACTACAACGCAACGCGGCTTTCCGTTCGTCTATTTATGCAAAGCGACTGCTTTGCAAAATGCATATACTTCAACGGCCCCTCCCCGCCAGCCCTGCGTTCCCGCCTTCCCGAGGAAAGCCATCATGAGCATCGAAGCCTTTATCTACGACGCCATCCGCACGCCGCGCGGCAAAGGTAAAAAAGACGGCAGCCTGCACGAGGTCAAGCCCGTCAACCTGCTGGCCGACGTGCTGACCGACCTGCAACGGCGCAGCGGCTTCGACACTGCGGCCATCGACGACGTGGTGATGGGCGTGGTTTCACCGGTGGGTGAACAGGGCGCGGTGATTGCCAAGGTGGCCGCGCTCAAGGCCGGCTGGGATTTCCGCGCCTCGGGCGTTCAGGTCAATCGCTTTTGCGCCTCGGGCCTGGAAGCCGTGAACATGGCCGCGCAGAAAGTGCGCTCCGGCTGGGAAGACCTGGTGGTGGCCGGAGGCGTCGAGAGCATGAGCCGTGTACCGATTGGCGCCGACGGCGGCGCCTGGGCGCAAGATCCGGAGACCAACAGCGCCACCCTGTTTGTGCCGCAAGGTATAGGCGCCGACCTGATCGCCACGATGGAGGGTTTCAGCCGCGCCGACGTGGATGCCTTTGCGCTCGAAAGCCAGCAGCGCGCTGCCCAAGCCCGCGCCGCTGGCCACTTCGCAAGCTCCGTCGTACCAGTCAGGGATTTTCTGGGCCAGACGATTCTGGCCGAAGACGAATTCATCAAACCCCACACCACGCTGGAAGGCCTGGCTTCACTCAAACCGGCCTTCGAGCAGCTGGGCGGCATGGGCTTTGATGCCGTGGCGCTGCAGCGCTATCCGCAGGTCGAGCGCATCCACCACGTGCACCACGCCGGTAATTCGTCGGGCATTGTGGACGGCGCGGCCGCTGTGCTGGTGGGCTCGGAAGCCGCCGGAAAAATCCACGGCCTCAAGCCGCGCGCCCGCATCGTGGCCGCCGCCCTGAGCGGCGCCGACCCCACCATCATGCTGACCGGCCCCATGCCCGCCACGCGCAAGGCGCTGGCCAGGGCCGGCATGACGGTGGAGCAGATCGACCTGTTCGAAGTCAACGAGGCTTTTGCCGCCGTGGTGATGCGCTTCATGAAAGAGATGAAGGTGCCGCACCACAAGGTCAACGTGAACGGCGGCGCCATTGCCATGGGCCATCCGCTGGGCGCCACCGGCGCGATGATCCTCGGCACGCTGGTCGACGAGCTGCACAGGCGCAAGTTGCGCTACGGCCTGGCCACGCTGTGCGTGGGTGGCGGCATGGGCATCGCGACCATCGTGGAAAGAATATGAC
>NZ_JBFUAZ010000705.1:0-1995 GCF_056406035.1 Polaromonas sp. P1_E1_2
ATTGATAGCAATCCGGCACAAGCTTCCCGGCAATCGGCAGCTCAGGCCGGTGAACCCGACAGCTCTGTTTTCAAATGCGCCAGAAAGGCCTGCGCCGCCCGCGACAGCGTGCGGCCCGTCGCCGTCTGCACTTCCACATTGCGCAAATCCAGGCCACGGTCACGCAGGCGTATGCAGGCAAACTCGCCGCGCTGGACCTTGTAGCGGACCGATATTTCGCCCGCGATGGTGACGCTTTCCGGGTAATGGCGCAAAAAGTCGTTCAGGCTGGTGATGTAGTTGCTGGTCAGCACCGGCGATACGGTCAGGCCCTGCAGGCTGCAGGCGATGTCAAACAGCTGGCGCACGGTGGTGTTTGTTTCCGGCAGCACGATCGGGTAGGCCAGCAGCTGCTTCAGGTTGATCTGTTTGAACTGGGTCAGCGGATGGTCAAAGCGCATGGCCGCCATCACCGGCGACGGCTGCAGGTGCTCCACCTGAATGCCGCTTTCGGGCGTGCGGCTCATGGTGAGGCCGATGTCGGCATCGCCATGCAGGACGCGGCGCGAGCACTCCGCCGGGGGGTGCGCACCCAGGTGAAACTGGATGCCGGGATGCGTCTTCATGAAGTCGCCGATGGCCTTGGGCAGGAACTCCATCGCAAAACCTTCAGTGCAGGCCAGGCGCACCCGCCCGCGCTGCATGCCTTGCAGCGCCTGGATCTCATGCACCACCCGCTCCGAGTCATGTGCCGATTTGAGCGCGTGCACGGCCAGCATCTCCCCGGCGGCGCTGGGCACCATGCCCCTTGGATGGCGGTCAAAAAGCGTTKCCCCCAGCAGGTCTTCCAGGTGCGCGATGTGGCGGCTGATGGCAGACCCCGCCACATTCAGGCGCTGGGAGRCTTCGCTGATGGAGCCGCAGCGCACGACCTCCAGGAAGTAGCGCAGCGCGGTGTCCTGCAATTGACGGGCAACCTGGGGAGAAAGGGTCATGGGCGTCGGGTGATGGCGGAGCTGCCAGGGCATGGGCAGCCAGAGCATTGCCGATTTGGCAACGCAATCATACATATTCTCTAATGCATGGAATGGTCTTTCGGTCTGGTTCTTGCGCAGAATGAGCCGTCTCCACTCCCCACGCCATGACGAAGGACTTTTATGAAGCAATTTTTCACCACGATGGTGCGTCAAAGTTTTGTGCTTGCGGCCTTCGGTGCCGGCCTGACTGCAGCCCATGCAGGCAAAGCCAACGACACCCTGGTTTACGCCTCGGACAGCGAGGTTGAAAACGTCAGCCCGTACCACAACAACATGCGTGAAGGTGTGATCCTGGCCAACCTGGCCTGGGACACGCTGGTCTACCGGGACCCCAAAACCGGTGAGTTCAAACCCCAGCTGGCCACCGCCTGGAAATGGGAATCCGCCACCGCATTGCTGGTCACCCTGCGCCAGGGTGTCACCTTCCACAACGGTGACAAGTTCAGCGCCGACGATGTGGCCTACACCTTCAATGTGGTCACGGCGCCGGAGGCCAAGATCGCCACGCGCCAGAACACGGGCTGGATCAAAAACGTCGAAAAGCTCGGCGACTACCAGGTACGCATTAATTTGAAGGCACCGTTTCCGGCCGCGATGGACTACCTGGCCGGGCCCACGCCGATCTACCCCGCCGCTTACATGAAGAAGGTGGGCCTGGAGGGCTACAGCAAGGCGCCCATTGGCACCGGCGCCTACAAGATCACCGCCGTGGTGCCAGGCCAGGGCGTAACCATGGTGAAGAACACGGCCTACTTCAAGGACAGCCCGGCCGGCCAGCCGAATATCGGCACGGTGAAGTTTGTGGTGATCCGCGACCCGGAAGCGCGCGTGGCCCAGCTGATGACGGGCGCGGTGGACTGGATCTGGCGCGTGCCGTCCGACCAGGCCGAATCGCTCAAGTCCAGGCCCAACACCACCGTGCTGAGCGGTGAAACCATGCGCGTGGGTTTCATGTCGATCAACAGCAACGGCACCACGC
>NZ_JBFUAZ010000706.1:0-1991 GCF_056406035.1 Polaromonas sp. P1_E1_2
CACCTCGGCCGTGGGCAGCCTGCGTTCGCGCCGTGGCGTGGTCTTGCGGCCCGAGGTCAGCGGGCGCATCACCCAGCTCAATTTCACCGATGGCCAGCGTGTGCGCAAAGGCCAGGTGCTGGTGCAGTTCGACGACCAGTTGCCGTTGGCTCAGGTACAGCAAAGCCAGGCCGAACTGTCGATCGCGCGGGCCAACCAGAAGCGCAACCAGGAACTGGTGGCGCAAAACTTCATCAGCCAGCGCTCGCTCGATGAAAGCGCCGCCAACCTGCAGGTGGCCGAGGCCAAGCTGTCGCTGGCCAAGGCCACCGCCGCGCGGCTGAAGATTGTTGCGCCATTTGACGGTATCGCCGGCATCCGGCTCGTCAACGTGGGCGACTATTTGAAAGACGGTGCGGACATCGTCAACATCGAGGACATCGAGGCCATCTTTGTCGATTTCCGGCTGCCAGAGCGCTTCCAGAACAAGGTCAAGCGTGGCCAGACAGCCGTGCTCGACATCGATGCCTTGCCCGGACGCAAATACAGCGCGCAAATCCAGGCCATAGACCCGTTGATCGACGCCAATGGCCGCTCCATTGGGATCCGCGGTTGCATAGACAACCGCCAGCTGCAGCTGCGGCCCGGCATGTTCGCGCGGGTCAACACGTTGTTCGGCGTGCGCGAGAACGCGCGCGTGGTGCCCGAGGAAGCGATTGTTCCGCAGGGCGGCCGGCAGTTCGTCATCAAGCTGCTGGAAGGCCCGAACGAACAGACCCGCACGACCAAGCGCGTGGAAGTCAAGGTCGGCCTGCGCAGCCCCGGCAAGGTCGAGATCCTCGAAGGCCTGGAGTCCGGCGACGTGGTGGTTGCGACCGGCCAGCAGCGCGTACAGCGTGACGGCACTGTGGTGGCAGTGGTGGACCTGGCCGCAAATGCTTCTGCCCGCGCGGGCAACGCAAAAGCGCCTGCCGCTGCCGGTACTGCGCCCGCGGCAGCTGCCGCAACGGCCCCTGCGGCTGAGGCCGCGCCGGCCAAAGCTGTGGCCGCCGCCGCGCCGCAAGCACCACCGGCCGGCCCCAACCCCTGTGGCGTCGTGGTATCGGAGGTCCCGGGGGGCCTGGTGCCGGTGCGTAGCGTCGCCCCAGCCGAGCGCCGCCCGGCCGGCCCGCCAGCCCGCGATCCCACTTGAGCGGCAGCCGCGCCATAGCCCCCACAGGCCCTTATGCAACTCGCTGAAGTTTCCATACGCCGCCCGGTCTTTGCCACCGTGCTGTCCCTCCTCATCGTGCTGGTCGGTGCGGTGAGCTTCAACCGCCTTTCGGTGCGTGAATATCCCAAGATCGATGAACCCGTTGTGACCGTGAGCGTGCGCTATGCAGGCGCATCAGCGGAGGTCATTGAAACGCAGGTGACCAAGCCGCTGGAAGATTCCATCGCGGGCATTGATGCTGTCGACGTCATCACCTCCATCAGCCGTGCCGACCAGGCGCAGATCAGCGTGCGTTTCCGACTCGAAAAAGACGCCGACTCTGCCGCCGCCGAGGTGCGGGACCGCACGTCGCGGGTGCGCAACCGTTTGCCTCAGGCGATTGAAGAGCCGGTGATCGCCAAGGTTGAGGCCGATGCCTTTCCGGTCATCCAGGTGGCTTTTTCCAGCGATTCACTGACGCCGCTGCAGATCAACGACCTGGTCAACCGCATCGTCAAGCCGCGCCTGCAGACCGTGACCGGCGTGGCCGACGTGCGCGTCTTTGGCGAGCGCAAGTACGCCATGCGCGTCTGGCTGGACACCGACAAGCTCGCCTCCTACAAGCTGACCACGCAGGACGTGGAAGACGCCATCAGCCGCAGCAACCTCGAGCTGCCGGCCGGCCGCATTGAGTCGCAGCAGCGAGAATTCAGCGTGACCTCGCAGACTGACCTCGTCAGACCCGCGCAGTTTCGCGAGATCGTCATCAAGAATGTGAACGGCTTTTCCGTCAAGGTGCGCGACGTCGCGCGCGTGGAGG
>NZ_JBFUAZ010000707.1:0-1989 GCF_056406035.1 Polaromonas sp. P1_E1_2
CTGGCAAGTATCGGCCTGCGAGCCTGCTGGATGTTGAGTACAACGGAAAGCAACACGGAACACTGGCGGAAGAAGCCCTCATGTCATTCTTGCGGCTTGTCACTGACGCAAGRCCTGAGCGCGCTGGCAGCTAACGCACTTGACTTGCCGTGGTGCCCAGCCTTTTAATTGAGAGAACGCGTCCCGGCAAGCCGGGTCACGCCTCACATCTCAAGCGTTAGGCAACACAAATTACGCCATGGCTTTCGCATCACATGAAGAGTACTTCGCGAGCGTGCCCGCTGACTCGCGCCTTCTGCTTCAATCTATTCAGAAAAAGGCTGAAGCGCTGGTGCCTGACGCCTCGCGTTGCATAAGCTACAACATGCCCGCGTTCAAGCGCGGGCGGGTGTTCTTTTACTTCGCTGCATTCAAGAAGCACATTGGCGTCTATCCGCCCGTCACGCAAGATGCAAGCCTCATGCAGGAGCTCGCGCCATACCGTGGCGAAAAGGGCAACTTGTCCTTCCCGTTGAAGGAGGAACTTCCAATCGAGCTCATTGGCCGGGTTGCCCTGGCGCTGTCGCGAGAGTACGGCTGCAAGTGAGCGGCGAGCGTGGTCTCTGACCTTTCGTTGCTTCCTGGAGTTCCCCACGCCGCAGGTAGGGCAGTGTTGTCCGCGCCGACGCTGCAGCATGCGCGCGTCGAAGCCGGCCTCTGTATGAGCTGGAACAAAGACTGCGCCTTGTTCGTCGTCTTTGCTTTGCTATCAAATCAGTAGCTGCTTGCGCTCATCCGCATTGGTCTGGGGGCCTGTTTCGCATATGAAAATGCCCAAAAACAATTGATTTTGGCGCTGCCATACCTCGCAAAAGACCCTGTAGTGGCCTCCAAAGGGCGGTTTTGACCTCTTTTTAAGCATAAAAACTGGCTGTAGCCCAATGTGGACAAGCGCAAG
Source organism: Polaromonas sp. P1_E1_2 (assembly GCF_056406035.1). Lineage (NCBI taxonomy): Bacteria > Pseudomonadati > Pseudomonadota > Betaproteobacteria > Burkholderiales > Comamonadaceae > Polaromonas > Polaromonas sp. P1_E1_2. The sequence continues at coordinate 938 of NZ_JBFUAZ010000707.1, forward strand.
CAGCTATTAAATCAATAGCATTTCGAGCGGGAAGGGGGCTTATCTGACGACCGGACTCGTGCGCACGCCTGTGCTTGTCTGTCGCATCCACGCCATAGATTCCAAAGCGTTCTTGGCGAGGTCGATTCTCATGGTGATAATCGCCGTGATTTGCCTTCCCAGGTGAACTGATGAAGCCGCAGGTCTCACGACCGGAGGCCCGCCTGGGATGGGGATCCTCGCATTCATGCGAGACAAGCGGCGAGCACTGGATAAGGACCCCGTGCGTTCGTCACTGATGTACTTCTGATATTGGGGGGATTGCTTTGAGCCTGACAAAGATTTCACTTGTGCTGTTCATTGGGGGCCTGGTATGGCTCGGTGCCGAGTATGCGGAGGACCGCAAGCGCCCGTCGCGCCACAAGGTCCCTTCTGAGGCTGAATTGAGCACTGCCACAGGCAAAGCCCTGAGCGCCCGCGTTGTCGAGCGCAAGACCAAAAAGGGTGTACTGGCGAGCCGCTATGCGGAGCTGGACATACAGACCTCCGCAGGCATCGAGACTGTGCGCGTGGGCGAGCCGAATTCTGAGCGCGCGCTGGACGGGCTGGGCGGCGAAACCGTGACAGCCAGGTTCGATCCGAAGGATGAGAAGTCGGTGTTCAGTCTGAGCACCCCAAACCGCCAGGTAATCGCGTACCGGGATACAGCTGCGTTCAAGGCCAAGCTTGTCGAGGGCAACAGCGGCGGCTACACCATTGGCTGGATCGCAGTAGCGTTGGGCGTTCTTGGCTTCTGGTTCGGCCGTAAGGTGGCCGCGAGTTGACCAGAAGTGCAGTGTCTTGGTCGGGGCCGCGCAGCTCAAACGGGGGCACGGTATTTCTGCTACTCAAAACAGCCACCCCAATCTCATGAGTCATGTCGCCGAGCCCATTTCTCCCCAGTTCGCAGCGAGCGCGCTGCGGAATTTGCTGGCGCCGGCGTTCGAACCCCTTCAGGGCTGGAAGGGCGGACGCGGCCACAGCTGGTTCACGAGCTCCACCAAGCTGTTCAAGCTTGAGTTCTACGGGCGCGT
>NZ_JBFUAZ010000708.1:0-1984 GCF_056406035.1 Polaromonas sp. P1_E1_2
TTTCAATGGCAGGGCGAATGTGAGGTGCGTCTAGGACCAATCGATCAACATAGCGCCAATAGATCGGGTCTGTCATCGGCAGATCGGACGTCGCGAGTTGAGTTGGGGGAATTTCCATGCGAAATCCCAGGTCAGCAATCGATGCCCAGCTGGGATGGGAGCCCCGATCGATCCAATTCTTCGGACCGGAACCTGCGACTCCAAGCTTCTTCGCAAACTGCTGGCGATTGCCATCGAAATGCTGGTTTATAAGCAATTGAATATTCTTGGCGAAGTTGTCTGCCGACAGTGGCGCACCGCTCTCAAGAGTTTCTATGAGGTGCATTGCGGCCCTTGCAAACCACAGTTCGTCGTTGAGCGTTCGACCGGTCTTCAATGGAGAACTGCCCTGCATAGCCATATCGGCTCCGCATCTCTCGCATAGATCAAGGAAAGGAAGTCTGGGAACGAATCGCTGAGAAGCACCACACTTTTCACATTCAACGCGAAGTACCGCCTGATGCCAAACACAAACAGTCGTTGTGTTGACGTAGGTGTATAGGGGGTCCCAAGCTGGTATATCGCGGGCCCTGGCTTCGCGGTAGCACTCGGGGCACCAAGGCCTCACGCGTCGCAAAACATGCTTTCCAACCGGATCGCAAAATGATTGCATACCGATAAGAGTCATGTTCTTGATATCTTTCCCGTGGCTGCAACTCTCTACTGTTTCAGATAAAAATTGGGCTACATCAAGGTAGCCATTTATAAGCTGCGATTCGTTAAATCGTACTCTCCTCCAGCGGAGGCTTAACCGCTGTGATGGCGGGATCAGCACCTTATGGAGGAGTGTGTAAGGTGAGCAACTGTGATGTTGTGAAAGTGCGATCAGGTGGCTGGAAAGCGCTTCAATCGATCCAGGCCCACGCCGACGTGGCTTGAGTGAGCTAAGGACCGGAATGCCAGATGAAGCCGGAATGATACTGACTTGTGTCACAGCGGCACCGGGTCGCGTGTCGGCCAACGTTCGCCCGGCTTGCGCTTTTTGGGGGTGGGAACTGGCATTGCATCTGATGAGGGAACTGGGAAGAGAAAAGTCTTTTTTTCCTGAATGTAAGCGTTGATCTCCCGTTCAAAAGTCTGAAAATTTACAAGCTCAGTCAAAATTCCATCGAGTTGCATCTCGTGGAGCTGTACTTCAGACATGATCGCCCATGTCAACTTTGATCTATTCTGGGCGAGGCACTTGATAAGAGCGCGCTCGAACCACTCATAAAGAATTCCGAAGATACCGAAGGTACGTTCAAAAAAATAATCAATTTTGGATCTCACATCAAAATCGATGGGAATGGGACATTTCTCAACAAGTGCAACTGCGGCCGCGGTGAATGCACGAGATTCCGAACGGCTATATGGCGATAGCCACACTGGATAGACTCGGCGACTAATTTGGCCGCTTTGCCTGAAGATGTCGCGCAGGTCGGTTGTGCCCAGCAGCACGAAATGGGTGTTGCATGAGTTGCTACGGCTCTTGATGCTGTTGTATTGACGAAATACTCCATCTTTGGACATAGGTCTGCGAAAGTGATCAGCCTCGTCTATTAAAAGCGCCATCGTGCGCGCTCGCTCTAAGGCGCTATACAAGAGCCTTCGATAGTCGCCAGTCGTCGCAGGATTTCTGGAGAAGACAGGCCGGCTGTTACCCGAAAGGATTTGCGCGCGGATATCTTCAATGTTTATTTTATTTCTCGCGCACGGCTCCTGAAGCTTCTCCAGTCCAGGCTTATAGAAATCTTCTTTCCAGTTGAAGGTTCCTACTTCGGGAGCGGACAACTCCATAGAAACTAACGTTGGACGTAGGTCTTCAGGGATTTCTAACGCGTGGGATTCGAACTGATACTCAAACTCACGCACCAAAGCGGTCTTTCCACTGCCAGTTGGACCAATCACGACAGTCATCGCTTGCCTGCCTCCAAACTGCACGCGCTCGGCGACCTCGTCCATACTG
>NZ_JBFUAZ010000709.1:0-1982 GCF_056406035.1 Polaromonas sp. P1_E1_2
GTGTAAGCCGTTGCCGATGGCTTACATCAGCGAAAAATCGCGCTCGAACTTCATCAGGTGCTGGCCGCCATCCACCAGCAGCGTGGTGCCGGTGATGGAGCTGTTCTCCAGTGCAAACTTCACCGCGGCCGCCACGTCGGCCGGGGTGGACGACCGGCCCAGCGGCGACAGCTTGTGGCGGGCCTCGAATTGTTCGTCGGTGAGCAGGTGGCTGGTCAGCGTCAGTCCCGGCGCAACGCCGACCACACGAACCTGCGGCGCCAGCGCCAGCGCCAGCATGGTGCCGGCCGCTTCCAGCGCGGCCTTGGAAAGCGTGTAGCTGAAAAAGTCGGGGTTCTGGTTCCAGAGCTTCTGGTCCAGCAGGTTGACGACGGCCCCCCTGGCACCGCGCGAGGCCACATGCGCATGCAGGGCCTGGGCCAGCACGATGGCGGCGCCGGTGTTGCTGTGCAGATGCCGGTCCATGGCGGCGAAACCGAAACTGGCGGCGCTGTCTTGTTCAAAGGTCGAGGCGTTGTTCACCACGGCATCGACCTGGCCCATGCGCTCGACCACGGCCGGCAATAGGCCGCGCACTGCCGTTTCGTCGTTTAAATCCGCATGAAAAGCGGCTGCAGCGCCCGACAGTTGTGCGCAAGCAGCTACTGTTTTAATAGCATCTTCCTCGGAGCTGCGGTAGTGCACCGCCACCTGCCAGCCGCCGGCCGCGAGCGCCAGCGCGATGTCGCGGCCCAGCCGCCTGGCGGCGCCGGTCACGAGGACAACGGGTCGGGATGATGGCGGGGTTGGGGTCATAGGTGGTGAGGGTTGGCAAAAAAGGTCAGGGACGTATCGCCGACAATTGCAGGCGGTGACAAACATGACCCAGACGACCAATCCCCCCATTTTACCGACCGGCCTCGCCGACCACATCGCCAGGGCCATTGACGCTGCCGGCGGCTGGATCGGGTTTGACCGTTTCATGGACATGGCGCTTTACACGCCCGGCTGGGGTTATTACGYCAATGCCTCGCGCAAATTCGGCCTGATGCCGCAGTCGGGCAGCGATTTTGCGACGGCCCCGGAGATGTCCGCCCACTTTGGCCGSGCGCTGGCCAGGCAGGTGAAAGAAGCCCTTGCGGCAACCGGCACCACGGAAATCTGGGAATTCGGCGCCGGCTCGGGCGCCCTGGCGCACCAGTTGCTGGATGCGCTGGGCGACTCTGTCACGCAGTACCGCATCGTCGATTTGTCGGGCAGCCTGCGCGAGCGCCAGCAGGAACGGTTGCAGGCTTTTGCCGGCAAGGTGGACTGGGTAGCGGAGCTCCCGGCGCAGATGCGGGGCGTGGTGGTGGGCAACGAAGTACTGGATGCCATGCCGGTGAAGCTGCTCGCGCGGCTCAACAACACCTGGCATGAGCGCGGCGTGGCCCGCCTTGAGGGAGGATTTGTCCATGCCGACAGCCCGACCGATCTCCGGCCTCCCATTGAAGTGGAAGGCGAACACGATTACGTCACAGAAATCCATCCGCAGGCGGAAGGCTTCATGCGGACACTGGCCGACCGGCTGAACGCCGGCGCTGTGTTCCTGCTCGACTACGGCTTTCCCGAACACGAGTACTACCATCCGCAACGCAGCATGGGCACGCTGATGTGCCACCGTGGCCACCTGGCCGATGCCGATGCGCTGGCGGACGTGGGCGACAAGGACATCACGGCGCATGTCAACTTCACCGGTGTTGCCCTGGCAGGGCAGGAAGCCGGCCTGCAGGTGCTGGGCTACACCAGCCAGGGGCGGTTTTTGCTCAATTGCGGCTTGCTGGACGGCATGGAAAACGCCAGCCTGCCAGACCGGGTGATGTTGCAAAAGCTGGTGAACGAGCATGAAATGGGCGAACTGTTCAAGGTGATCGGCTTTGCGGTGGATTCTCCGGACGCTCCTTATTCAGGATGGGAAGCATCGGGGTTTTCTCAGGGCGACAGAAGCCACACCCTGTAGGGCC
>NZ_JBFUAZ010000710.1:0-1977 GCF_056406035.1 Polaromonas sp. P1_E1_2
ATCACCACCCGCGTGACCAGCTTCAACCAGTGGCCGGGCGATACGGCGGGCGCCACTTTCAGCTACATCACGCCGGTGGACACGACACGGCAGCTGGAACAAGCCACCTATGAGGGCTATGTGCAGGCCGAACTGGAGAAACGCGGCCTCAGGCGCGCGCCGGAAGGCCAGGCAGGGCGGCTGCAGGTTGACGTAGCGGCCAGCAGCCGCAGCGAAGAGAAAACCTTTCTGCAGCCGGTTTACCAGGACAACTTTGTCTTCCTGCCGCCTTACCGCGACGCCGCGGGCCGCGTATACGCGGGCGGCTGGGTGCCCGACCCTTTCGGGCCGCGCTATGTCGGCGACAGGCCGCTCAACATGACGATTTACACCAACAGCCTGCGCGTGCGGTTACTTGACACCCAGGGCACGCCACCCGGCAAGCCGCCGCGCACGGTGTTTGAATCGCGCGCTGTGTACGAAGGCGGCAGCGGCGACCTTCCGCTGGTCGTGCCTTACCTGGTTCGCGCGGTGTTTGACAACTTTCCCGGCCAGAACGGCCAGGTGCGTGTCGTGAAGTTCGACAGCGAAACCGGCGCGGTGATCAAAAAATAGGCCCGGCGCGCGGCGCTTATTCGAACCGGACCGTCAAGCCCTTGAGCGAGCCGGCCACCGGGCCGGACGCTTGCAGTTCGGTATGCCAGGTCTGCCTCGCCTGCACCGGCCAGGCGTCAGTCAGCGTGCCGGTGGTGATGACGTCGCCGGCCCGCAAAGCCGGTGTGCCGGGCGTGGCGCGCAATTCCTGTACGAAATGCAGCAGCGCCTCTACAGGACCGTCCAGCACATTGGCGCCCTCACCTTCATCTTTGAGCACCCCATCGCCGTAGAGCTTGAGCCGCAGGCCCGCCAGGGCTTGCATGAGTGCCGCGGGCGCCAACCCGTCGGGCAGCTTCACGGCATGGCCCACCAATAACCGGCCGTGCAACCCGCCGTCGGCCACCGCCTGCGCAGCCGTGAACTTCCATCCCGGGAAATGCGTGTGCACGATCTCATAGCCGTGCGCGACCCAGTCTATGGACGCAATCAGTTCTGCCGCCGAACAATCGGTCGGCGGCGCTTCGCGCAGGCCGAACACCACCTCGGGCTCAATGCGCGGTTCACACAGGCCTTTGAGCGACAACACTCCCTCGTTGGGCCCGGAGGCATCGACACGCGCCAGGCTGCTATGCCACACCGTGCCCCAGATGGGGCCATAGACTTCATAACGCGGCCAGATGGTGCGGTTGGTAAAGCCAACCTTGTAGCCTACCGGGCTGTCGCCCTGCGCGCTTCGCGCGGCGCGCACGGCCAGCGCGGTGGCATAGGCCAGCGGCACGTCAGTTGGCACGGTGGCGGGCCAAGGCAACGGGCTGGCTTCAAGACGGGCGCGGGTGAGGTCGGTGGCCAGCGCGGAAATGTCCGGATGGGTTGGGGTATTCATGGAGCCATGGTAGCCAAAACACCGCCGTCCTTCACAATGGCGGCATGCGCACAGCCCCTTCCGCTTCTTCGCTCCCGCGTGTCCTGCTCACCGGCTTCGACCCCTTTGGCGACACCGGGCACAGCGGCTTGCCCCTCAACCCCAGCTGGCTGGCGGTACAGGCGCTGGGTGGCAAGCGCATAGGCGGCCACCTCCTGGTGGCGGCGCAATTGCCCACCGTGTTTCAGGCCTCCATCGCAGAACTCATCCGGCTGCTCGCGCTGCATAAGCCGGTACTGGTGATCTGCGTCGGCCAGGCGGGCGGGCGCAGCGCGATTTCGCTGGAGCGCATTGCCATCAACGTCAACGATGCCCGTATTCCCGACAATACCGGCGGCCAGCCCGTCGACACGCCGGTCGTGGCGGGCGGGCCGGCAGCCTATTTCAGCAGCCTGCCCATCAAGGCCATGCTGCAGGCGCTGCAGGAGGCGGGCGTGGCTGCCGAGGTTTCGCAAACCGCCGGCACCTTTGTCTGCAAC
>NZ_JBFUAZ010000711.1:0-1977 GCF_056406035.1 Polaromonas sp. P1_E1_2
GTATTGAAGGCGATACGTGAGCCCCCACGGTCGCTCACTTCGTGTAGCTCCCTGCCCCCCAAGGGGGCCGCTGCGCCTGCGGTCTGGCAAAGCCAGTCCCGCGGCCCCTGCTGGCGAAGAAAAGAGCCCCCACGGTCACTCACCGCCTCTCGCCTGCAGTTCCCTGCCTCCTTCGCGGCGTGGCTCTTTGGGAGATCACTGATATGACTCGCACGCTCATCAACGCACCCGCCAGCGCCATACGCGGTGAAGTCATCGAGATACGCGCGACCATAGGCCACCCGATGGAAACCGGCTTTCGCGCCGGTGAGGACGGCAAGGTCCTGCCGCGCAACATCATCAAGACCTTCAGCTGCCGCTACAACGGTGAACTGATCTTCAGCGCTGAGCTGTTTTCGGCTGTCTCAGCCAATCCCTACCTCGCCTTCCATACCGTGGCGACCGACAGCGGCACGCTGGTGCTTCGCTGGGAAGGCGACAACGGTTTTGCGCAGACTGAAAGCATCAACCTGGCCGTCACGGGATGACGCGCATCCCCGCGGGCCTTTTGTCTTTCGTGCTGGCATGCCATGCCGGCGCACAGACCGCGCCGCCAAAAGACCTTCGCCGTTCAGGCTTTGAGGACATGAGCGCATCCACCCAGGCCATGCAGAAAGACGATGCGCTGAATCCCGGCATGTTGTGGGTCAAGGACGGCGAAGCGCTGTGGAAGCAGCCAACAGGTGCCAACGGAAAGGCGTGCATCAGCTGCCACACAACGCCGGACAGCATGCGYGGCGTGTCGGCGCGATACCCGGCGTTTGACATTCAACTCGGCCGGCCCATCACCTTGAGCCAGCGCATCAATCAGTGCCGCCAGCATCACCAGCAGGCCGCACCGCTGCGCGCCGAAAGCCAGGATCTGCTGAGCCTGGAAAGCTATGTGGCGCTGCAGTCGCGCGGTCTGCCGGTATCGCCGCCCGATGATGCCCGGCTGGAGCCTTTCCGCCAGCGCGGGCAGCAGCTTTTCGCGCAGCGCATGGGCCAGCTCAACCTGTCCTGCGCGCAGTGCCATGACGGTTTGGCCGGCAGGCGTCTGGCCAGCAGCCTGATTCCCGAGGCACATCCCACGGGCTACCCGGTGTACCGTCTCGAATGGCAGACGCTGGGTTCGCTGCAGCGCCGCATCCGCGGCTGCATGAGCGGGGTGCGTGCCGAGCCGTTTGCCTATGGCGTGCAGGAGCTGGTGGAACTGGAGCTTTACCTGAATGCCCGTGCAAAAGGCATGGCAATGGAGACGCCGGGCGTGCGGCCGTGATTTGAGCGGCAGTACTGCGGGTGCTATCAATTACATAGCATATTGAGCAAATCCGGCGAAGGGCTGCTGCGCTTTTTATCATCTCAAAACCGGACCCGTGCCGTTCGGGTCAGTGCCGGCTTTCCGTCACATGAGGCTTATGCCGTCACACGACCTGGGCCGAGTGAGGAAGGCGCCTCCTGCTGCCAGCGTCGAGGGCACAAAGAAAACCCGGCTCCAAAGCGCGAATGCCTGAACAGTCGAATTGGCACACAAGTTGCTGATCGCCAGATGTCATCAGCCGCTTCCCCGCTTTCAATCCTGTTGATGGTTGCCAATGCAGCCTTCAGCCCTTCGGGAGCACTMCATGAAACGTCGTCACGTCCTGGCCGCCGGCATCTCTGCCCTGACCGCTCCAGCATGGACAAGCGCCCAAAGCGCCTGGCCTTCGCGTGGGCCGATCAGACTGGTCGCGCAATTCCCACCGGGCGGTCTGGTTGATACCGTGTCACGCATGATGGCGCCGCACCTGTCACAGGCGCTGGGCCAGACCGTCGTGGTGGAAAACCGCGCGGGTGCGGGTGGCCTGATCGGCACCGACTACGTGTCCAAGCAGCCCGCCGACGGCTACACCCTGCTGGCCAGCCATGCGTCGGTGCACATCTATGCCACAGCCACCCGCAAAGTCATGCCCTTTGACC
>NZ_JBFUAZ010000712.1:0-1950 GCF_056406035.1 Polaromonas sp. P1_E1_2
GCAGCCAGGTCGCCCCGCGGGGTCCGGCCTTTGGCATCGGGCCGCAGGGCACCGCGCAGGTCGTCGTGGTCATAGACCATCAGGTGCACGCCCACCGTCTCATTCAAAGGTTTGCACACACTTCGCAGGCTGAGCGCTTCCACGCTGTCGCCGGTAAAGCCGGTCACGGTACGCGGCTCGTAGTCCACATTGTGCTCAATCAGGGCAATCTCGGCTGATTTGGGGTCATCGCAGAACAGCTGGATGTAAATGTCGGACAGCCGGGTGGCCGTGCCGTGCCAGACGGCGCCGCCCAGGTAGGGCCGAAATTGCACCAGCCGCTCCATCCAGACCAGCGCCAGTTCACGCAGGGCCGCCAGCTCGGCGGGCTGGGTGTCGGCACAGAAAAGTGCGATGTATTCGCGGACGGCGTCTTCCAGCTCGTCATTGCCCGGCAGCTCGGTACGGGCCGGCAAGGCCATCTGTTTGACGGCGCGGCGTTTGGCCGGACCATATTCCAGCCCTTCTTCCACCACCAGCGCTGCGGCCGTGGCGGCGATTTCGGATTTAAGGGTATGAGGTGTCAAGATCGGCTGGCTTCGGCCAGGAAAGGCCAAAATCGAAGGTCAATGGGTGATGCGGATCAATGATGCGGGTGTGGGCGAAGCGATTGTGCCTTGGGTTGGGTTCCCGCCAGACGCTAAAGTTCACCCCAGCCCACGGCACACCCGACCGCTATGAAATCAATAGCTGGTTGCGCTTATCCATATTGGCCGGGAGGCACTTTTTCCTTGAATTTTCGCCTGGCCACCGGATCCAGGCGTGTGAGGCCCGCGGATAGCCCTGCCTAGAATACAGGCCATGCACATACATATTCTGGGAATCTGCGGCACCTTCATGGGAGGCCTGGCCGCCCTGGCGCGGGAAGCAGGGCACAAAGTGACCGGCTGCGACACCGGCGTCTACCCGCCCATGAGCGACCAGCTGCGCGGTTTGGGGATTGAGCTGATCGAGGGCTACGGCRCCGACCAGATGGCCTTTGAGCCCGACGTGTTCGTGGTCGGCAACGTGGTGTCCCGTGCCCGGCTTGCCGATGGCAGCGCCAAATACCCGCTCATGGAAGCCATCCTGAACAGCGGCAAGCCTTATACCAGCGGCCCGCAATGGCTCTCGGGCCATGTGCTCCACCACCCGACCCACCACCCGACCGGGCCACGCCATGTGCTGGCAGTGGCTGGCACGCATGGCAAAACCACCACCACGGCCATGCTGGCCTGGATTCTCGAAGCTGCCGGGCTGAAGCCGGGTTTCCTGGTCGGCGGCGTGCCGCTGAACTTCGGCGTGTCGGCCCGGCTGGGCGAAGGCAATACCTTTGTCATCGAGGCCGACGAATACGACACCGCCTTTTTCGACAAGCGCAGCAAGTTCGTGCACTACCGCCCGCGCACGGCCATCCTGAACAACCTCGAGTTCGACCACGCCGACATTTTTGACGATCTGGCGGCCATCGAACGGCAGTTTCACCATCTGGTGCGCACCATCCCTTCGCAAGGCCGCGTGGTCGTCAATGCCGCCGAAGCCAGCCTGCAGCGCGTGCTGGCCCAGGGCTGCTGGAGTGAGCAACTGCTCTTCGGCAGCGGCCTGCTGAACAAGAGCGGCTTCATGGCCCACKGCGAACCGCACGACTTTCATGTGCTCAAGGCCGGCGAGGCCGTGGCCCATGTGCAGTGGGGCATCAGCGGCGTGCACAACCAGCTCAATGCGCTGGCCGCCATCGCGGCGGCTGAGCACGTCGGTGTGGCGCCCGAAGCCGCGGCCCGGGCGCTGGCGGAGTTCCAGAACGTCAAGCGCCGCATGGAAGTACGCGGCGTGATCCCGCGCAAAGAYGGCGACATCACCGTGTATGACGACTTCGCCCACCACCCCACCGCCATCCATACCACGGTGGACGGCCTGCGCCGCCAGCTGCAA
>NZ_JBFUAZ010000713.1:0-1945 GCF_056406035.1 Polaromonas sp. P1_E1_2
GGTTGAGTCTCTTTCGCAAGAGCGTGATCATCATTGTCTGCCGCGCCCTCGGTATTCCGGTGGTGCTTCATTTGCACGCTGCGCAGCTGCATCATTTCTACAGGTCGTTACCCCGTCCGCTGCAGATGCTGACGCGCTGGGTATTTTCGCTGCCGGCCAGCTGCGTGGTGCTGGGATCATCCGCACGGCGCTTTGTGGTCGAAGAACTCGGCGTGCCGGCCAATCGCGTGGAGATCGTTATCAACGGTGTTCCCGAACCTACCCATGCACGGCGCATAGCCTCGGAACAAATCGTGCAGCGCGTGCTCTTTTTGGGAAACCTGTCGGAGCGCAAGGGGGTATCGGATCTTTTGCAGGCGCTGGCGCTCCCGGGATTTGATGCCTCACGAACCGAAGTGATTCTGGCCGGCGGCGGCGATATCGAAGCCTACCGGATAAAGGCAAAGCAACTGGGCATCGAAGCACTGCYTGATTTTGCCGGCTGGTCCGACCAGCAGCAGGTCGCACGCCTGATGGCTCGCGCCGATGTCCTGGTATTGCCTTCTTACGACGAGGGCCTGCCACTGGTCATCCTGGAGGCCATGGCCAACGGCGTTGCGGTGGTCTGCAGCCCGGTAGGCGAAATACCTTCCGTGTTGACCGATGGGGTCAATGCGTGCTTTGTGCAGGCTGGCGACGCAGCCGGTATTGCCAGGGGCCTGCAGCAGGTGCTGAACGAGCCTGCGCTGAGGACTTCACTGGAGCGCAACGGCCGGGCACTTTACGAACAGAACTTTTCCCTTGCCCGTTTCTTTGCCAGCGTTGCGCGCATCCACCAGCGCAATTTCGGCGTAGCAGCCCAACCGCTGCGCACCACCGCCAAATCTGTCCCGGACACCCACCTATGATCACGCAGGCCAATGACATTCAGGCCGGCAGCCGCCTTCAGGCGGACGTCTGCGTAGTGGGTGGCGGCCCTGCGGGCATTGCATTGGCGCTCACCTTGTCGGAGCAAGGGCATTCCGTGCTTCTGCTGGAGTCGGGGCAGCTGCAGGCGCACGCTCCCACCCAGTCGCTCTGCGAGGGAGAAGTCGCGGATGAGCGGCTGCACAGCCCACCCGGCAAATATCGCCAGCGGCGCCTGGGGGGATCCACCGCGATCTGGGGCGGACGCTGCATGCCCTTCGATCCCATTGACTTCGAGACCCGCAGCTACATTCCGCACAGCGGGTGGCCGCTGTCTTACGAAGACCTGCGACCCTACTACCCGCGTGCCAATGCCCTCGCGGAAGCCGGGCGGTTCATTTATGACGCGGGTGAAGCCCTGGAGCCGGAAATCGGTCCGATGATTGCAGGGTTCGACAGTTCGCGCGTGCTGACCAATGGGCTGGAGCGGTTTTCCTGTCCCACGCATTTCGGCAATCGCTATGCACGGCGGCTTGAGCTGGCGCCCAATATCCAGGTACTGCTGGGAGCCAACTGCACTGCAGTACGGCTGCACGCCGACGGAAGGGCCGTCCGGGAACTCGAGGTACGCACCTTGGCAGGAACACACTTTTGGGTGACTCCGAATACCACGGTACTGGCCATGGGCGGGCTCGAAACGGCGCGTTTGTTACTGGCGTCGCGGGATGTCGTTCCGCAAGGCGTCGGCAACCAGCATGATGTGGTGGGGCGCTACTACATGTGCCACATCGCCGGGAATGTCGGCACCCTGACCGTTCATGGGCCCGTCAGCAATGTGCGGCACGGCTATGAAATTTCCCCGGAAGGCATCTATTGCAGGCGCAGGCTGTCTGTGGCCGCCCACGAGCAAAGGCGCCTGGGCCTTGCCAATGCAGTCGCCCGCCTGCACTTCCCGCGCATCACCGATCCGGTGCATCGCAACGGGGTGTTGTCGGGGCTGTTCCTGGCCCGCAAGCTGATCAGCTACGAATACGGCAAGCGGCTCAACGATGGCCACGCC
>NZ_JBFUAZ010000714.1:0-1938 GCF_056406035.1 Polaromonas sp. P1_E1_2
GCCCAGCACGGCCGCGCCCAGCAGGCCACCCAGCAGCAATCCCACCTTCCAGGGCTCGATCTTCTGGCCGTTCTGGAACGGGATCAGGATGTCGTCCATCAACGGAATCGTGAGGTAGGGCGGCACCAGCGTGGCGGCGGTGGAAGCCAAAGTCAGCAAAAATCCGGCCAGCAGCTGGTAGCGGTACGGATCGGCAAACCGCCACAGGCGCAGCAGCACCCAGGTGGAAGGCGGCGTGTGCAGCTCGCGCGCGCAGGCCGGGCATTCCTCGCTGTCGGGCGGCAGCGGCAGGTCGCACTCGGGGCACAGGGCCGTGTCCTCGGCCAGCGCCGCGGCATCGTCCGCTGCCGGGGCCTGCTGCTGGGCAAACAGGCGCACCAGGCGCAGGGCCTGCACATTGGCACCCAGGGTAAACCGCCAGCTGGCCAGCCGCCGGCCCGCTTCATGCAGCTCCAGCGTGCCCACGCCGGCATGGTCGAAATGGCGCAGTGAAAGCCCCTGCAATACGGTGCCGTCGGCGTCCGCCGTGGGCCAGCTGGCCCATACGCCTTCAGGGTTGCAGGCCAGCAGCCGGCGGTCCGTCAGGGCCAGCAGGCCCCGGGCGAAATGAAGTTGGTTATCCAGGTCAACCACCAGCGTGCACAAAACGTTCTCTTGGGTTGCAAGTTGTGAGCGAAGCCCTGCCAGAACAGGGTCGGTAGGGCTGGAGTCGTCTGCCGGGTGGTTGTGTTGCATTGTGTTGTGGAAAATCTTGGCGTCCCGCATCTGGCGCGGCAGGGTATTCGCAGGTWCTTCGTAGTTGCGCGAATAGGCCCGAAACAGGGATTTTCGCCGAATGCGGCCTGAAGCGACCGGTTTGACCATATCAACCCCCTGAAAATGACGGAACCATCAAAATCGACCCCTGGCGGCCATCGCCGCGACAAAAACAACAACATAACGAGACACAGGGACCCACCGAGACCTTGACCGGCCTCACACTGAAATCCATCGGCCAGGGCCGAGCCTTGCTCCCCGGGGTGGCAAGGCCCAACCCTGCCGACAATTTTGCGAAAAATGAGCCCACAGGACGACATCAAGCTGCTGCGCATCAATTACCTGCGCGGTCCCAACATCTGGACCTATCGGCCCGTGCTGGAAGTCTGGCTGGACCTCGGCAGCCTCGAAGACTTCCCCTCCAACCTGTTGCCGGGCTTCAATGACCGCCTGGTCGCCCTGTTGCCGGCCCTCGTCGAACACCACTGCGGCGTGGGCGAGCGCGGCGGCTTCATCCAGCGCCTGCTGGAAGGCACCTGGTCCGGCCATGTGCTGGAGCATGTGGTCATCGAGCTGCTGAACCTTTCCGACATGCCGACCGGCTTCGGCCAGACGCGCAGCACCTCCCAGCGCGGCGTTTACCGCATGGTGTTCCGTGCCCGCGACGAGCAGGTCGCCCGCACCGCGCTGGCTGAAGGCCACCGACTGCTGATGGCCGCCATCAACGGCACAGACTACGGCCAGGCCGGCGTGCAGTCCGCCGTCGAGAAAATCCGGACCAAGGTGGACGACTGCTACCTCGGCCCCAGCACGGCCTCCATCGTGGCCGCCGCCACCGACCGCCGCATCCCGCATATCCGGCTGAACGACGGCAACCTGGTGCAACTGGGTTACGGCGCCAGCCAGCGCCGCATCTGGACGGCCGAAACCGACCTCACCAGCGCCATCGCCGAAGGCATCGCCCATGACAAGGACCTGACCAAAAGCCTGCTGGCCACCTGCGGCGTGCCGGTGCCTGAAGGCCAGATCGTCGCCACAGCGGAAGAAGCCTGGGAAGCGGCCGAAGACATCGGCCTGCCGGTGGTCGTCAAGCCGTCCGACGGCAACCACGGCCGTGGCGTGTCGCTGGACCTTAAAACAAAGGCCGAAGTCGAAGGTGCGTTCGAGGTTGCGGCCCGGCAT
>NZ_JBFUAZ010000715.1:0-1927 GCF_056406035.1 Polaromonas sp. P1_E1_2
CCAACGAAGCGCTGGCCGGCAACGGCCTTTCGGTGTTCCTGCCTGAAAGCCCCTTGCCGGCGCGCCAGATGCAGCGCCTGACCATCGAGATGCGGCAGTTCGAGAGCATTTTCCTCACGCCTGACGGTCCCGGGAACCGCTTCGAAGCACGCATTTTCACGATGGAAGAAGAGCTTGACTTCGCCGGCCACCCCCTGCTGGGCGCAGCAGGTTTGCTGCATCACCTGCATGCGGGGCATCACCCTTCTGCCGGCTGGACGCTGATGCTCGGCACACGGGCAGTTGCCATCAGCACCACACGCAAAAAAGGCGCACCGGGCACTTACGACGCCAGCATGAACCAGGGCGTGGCCCGCTTCGAGGCTGCCCTCAGTCACGCTGACAGCCTGCCATTTCTCGCGGCATTCGGGCTGGGCCCGGCGCAGCTGGACGTGCGTTTTCCGCTGCAGGTGGTGTCTACCGGCCTGCCCTATCTGCTGGTGCCCGTGGTCGGCGGCCTGGAGCGCGCAAAAATTGTGCACCCTGACTTTGAGGCGCTGCTGGCCACCGTGGGCGCCAAATTCGCCTATGTGCTGGACGTGTCGGCGCGCGAAGGTCGCACCTGGGACAACGCCGGGCTGGTGGAAGACATTGCCACCGGAAGCGCCGCCGGGCCGGCAGGCGCCTACCTGCTGCGCCACGGCGCGGCGAAGGTGGACGAAGTCATCACGCTCAAGCAGGGGCGTTTTGCCGGGCGCCCCAGCCGCATCACGGTAGAGGCCAATGCAGCCGGTGAGATGCTTGTCAGCGGCGGCGTCGTGGTGCTGGCGCACGGCCGGCTGATTTGAGGGGAGGCATCCGTTGGCGCGCCACTTGCGTACCTTCAACACCGTCAACATCTTTAGCAACTGTGGCCATCGAATCCAGGAAAGATTAGCTTTATGACTGCCCGCCTGATCCGTTTGAACCGTGTGCTGAACTGCATGGCCGGCCTGCTCGCTGCCGGCAGCGCGGCGCTGTTGCTGGTATGCACGGCAGTGCCGGCAAGTGCAGCGCCCTTTACCGCGGCTGACGAGAAGACGGTGCGCACCGTGGTGCAGGCCCAGTTGGCGGCCTTCGCAAAGGATGACGCAGCCAAGGCGTTTTCTTTTGCGGCCCCCAATGTGCAGAAGGCCGTCGGAACACCCCAGGGGTTCATGGCGATGGTGCGCCGCGATTACCCGGTGGTGTACCGCCCTGCATCGGTCGCCTTTCTGAAACCCGACGGCAAGAACGACCAGGTGATCCAGCGGGTGCAAATGGCCGATGCCAGCGGTGTTTCGTGGCTGGCGGTTTACAGCCTCGAACGGCAAAGCAACAAAGCGTGGCGCATCACCGGGTGCGTGGTGGTCGAAAACAAGGGCCGCATGGCGTAGTGCGCCAGTCTGCGGCGCCTGCTGCTAACGGTTTTCCCAGAGGCGGGAGCCGGCCCGGGAACAGACATCATTGCCGTAGCACGCATTGAAACGCCACGCCAACCGGGCGCGTATGCGGCAAAGAGCACCGATACGTGGTTTACAGAGGGTTACCCGCTCCTGCACGCTGGCGGCTAAGGTGTTTGGTGCTGCTGCGTTTGCGGCATTCCGGACTCAACCCATGAACATGCCCGCCACCTCACTTGAATTCCCGCGCCTGCCGGGGGATCCGGCTTCGCCGTCGCTCAGGGAAAATCTGCAGGCGCCACGCCATGCACAGCAGCGTCAGGGTGCCACGCAGCCGCGTGAATCAGCCCTGAAAATCAGGACGCGGTGTCCCGGTTGCCTGTCGGCTTCCCTCTCGGTGGTTTACGAGGAACCGTACGCCGGCGCGGGCGTTCAGGCCTATCTTGCAAGGCACTATGAAGGCCACGCGTCAAGGACTGCCGACGCGGGCGTTTATGCGCTGGCACGCTGCAACAGTTGCAGCCTGG
>NZ_JBFUAZ010000716.1:0-1918 GCF_056406035.1 Polaromonas sp. P1_E1_2
AAAGAAACTGGCTCGTGGCCACCTGCGCTGTAGGCGGCGCAGGCGTTGCAGCCACCGCAATCCCCTTTGTCAGCACTTTCCAGCCCTCCGAAAAAGCCAAGGCTGCCGGTGCGGCCGTCGAGGTCGATATCTCCGGCGTGAAACCCGGCGAAAAGATCACGGTGGAATGGCGCGGCAAGCCCGTCTGGATCATCAAACGCACGCCCGAGCAGCTCGCCGAGCTGCCCAAGGTCGATGCCCTCCTGGCCGACCCCAAATCCGAGCGCAAGCCCGACGAACTGACCCCCGAATACGCCCGCAACGAAAACCGCTCCATCAAGCCCGAAACGCTGGTGGTGGTGGGCATTTGCTCGCACCTGGGCTGCTCGCCCTCTGACAAGTTCCAGCCCGGCGCACAGCCTTCGCTGCCCAACGACTGGGCCGGCGGCTTCCTGTGCCCCTGCCATGGCTCGACCTTCGACATGGCCGGCCGTGTGTACAAGAACAAGCCGGCGCCGGACAACCTGGAAGTGCCGCCGCACATGTACCTTTCGGACACCCGTCTGCTGATTGGTGAAGACAAGAAGGCCTGAGGCGCTTGCCTTAACCCGCGTTAACCAAGCTCCTTCACAAGACYCTGTAGCCAGCACCTGATACCCGCCGACCTTTCTGCCGCGTACCAGGTGCTTGCCAAAGAATCCCACCGAACCAGGATCAGTTATGGCTGAATTCAAAGAAATTTCCCCCGATGCCCCGCTCGCCGTCAAGGCGATGAACTGGGTCGACAACCGGTTTCCCGCCAGCAAGCTCTACAAAGAGCACATGAGCGAGTACTACGCACCGAAGAACTTCAACTTCTGGTACATCTTCGGCTCGCTGGCCATGCTGGTGCTGGTCATCCAGATCGTCACCGGCATCTTCCTCACGATGAATTACAAGCCCGACGCCGCACTGGCTTTCGGCTCTGTCGAATACATCATGCGCGACGTCCCCTGGGGCTGGCTGATCCGTTACATGCACTCCACCGGCGCTTCCGCTTTCTTCGTGGTGGTTTACCTGCACATGTTCCGCGGCCTGCTCTACGGCAGCTACCGCAAGCCGCGCGAGCTGGTCTGGATCTTCGGCTGCGCGATTTTCCTGTGCCTGATGGCCGAGGCCTTCATGGGCTACCTGCTGCCATGGGGCCAGATGAGCTACTGGGGCGCCCAGGTGATCGTCAACCTGTTTGCCGCCATCCCTTTCATCGGCCCTGACCTCGCGCTGCTGATCCGCGGCGACTATGTGGTCGGTGACGCGACGCTGAACCGCTTCTTTGCTTTCCACGTCATTGCCGTGCCGCTGGTGCTGCTGGGCCTGGTKGCCGCGCACATCATCGCGCTGCATGAAGTCGGCTCCAACAATCCCGACGGCGTTGAAATCAAGGGCCCGAATGCGCCGAAGGACGCCGCAGGCCACCCGCTGGACGGCATACCCTTCCACCCTTACTACACGGTGCACGACATCTTCGGTGTGAGCGTCTTCCTGATGATCTTCACGGCGATCATCTTTTTCGCGCCCGAGTTCGGCGGCTACTTCCTGGAGTACAACAACTTCATCCCGGCCGACCCGCTGAAGACGCCTGCGCACATCGCACCGGTCTGGTACTTCACGCCTTACTACTCGATGCTGCGCGCCATCACCGGTGAAATGGCCGGTGCACTGGGCATCATCGCGATCGTCGCCGCAGTGCTTGCCGCCCGCAAACTCTCCGGCATCTTCAAGCCAGCCGTGCTGGTGATTGCCGTCGGCGCGGCCTTGCTGCTGGGCTTGCTGCCTTCCATCGCCAACTGGATCGGCCTGGTCATTCCTTCCGCCGGCGCAGGCATCGCGCAAGGCCTGGATGCGCTGGCCAAACCGCTGGCCGGCGTGCCTTTCCTGGGCGAGCTCTGGGGCATGATGA
>NZ_JBFUAZ010000717.1:0-1915 GCF_056406035.1 Polaromonas sp. P1_E1_2
TCCTTATGGCTACTGTCGGGCGCGCCCTGAGGGCAATCTTGCGGACGGAAACCGCCATAGGTTATTCCGCCTACCCCACTCTTCGTGACCGGGTTAATGGGAAATGCCACGCCGTCGTCCATCATTTCAATCTCGAGCGCGGCACTAGCAGCTAGCAGCCTGGTGGCGTTCTGTTCTCGGGTGGGTGTCCAGTCGGGTGAATCGCGATGCGACCCGACGTATTCGTTCAAGGTGATCACGAGAGGTCCTTCGTCTTGTTCACGCGGTCAATCATGTCGTCGATGGTCTGCATGGGCTTCGTGCGAAAACGCTTGAGCATCACAGCGAAGCCGCCGGCGATAAACCAACCAACCGCCCCCACAAAGCCGTCCACCGCGGTGTGGTGCGAGCGCTTAGCGTCGTTCAGGAAGGTGAACAGGTTGAAGGTCTGCAGAAAATCGAAAAGGATGTCGCCGAACAGGTAACTCGCGCAGAAGGCAACAAAGGCCCGCGCGAACAAATCGCGTTTCGTCTTTGGCGGATCTACCGCAACCATCAGCGCTGCGCCAACGGCAGCCGGAAAAAACTTAGCCAGCAGTACAGCCAGGCCGCCAGCGTCCGCCGCATGATTGATCTGCTCTTGCATCTTCATTGCGTCTTTCTGTGGGTCTCGATCAGATCCAGCAGCGGCTGCTCCTCAGCATTGGCTCCTACGCAGTGCCCTGGACGGTCCACCCGATCGGTGATCCAGATCACACCTTTAGCCCACCAGGTACTCTGCACGCGGCCGCAGTGACTGGACATCGTCTCGAACGGGTTACCCGCCAAGGCACTGGCGTTAGCCGACATGTCGAGACCGCGCAGAGCCCGTTTGCCCGCGACTTCATCCCCAACTACCAACATCCAAAGAAACCGAAACAGGCCGAGCAACAGACATGGCAACAGGAGTGCCAGCAGAACCAGACCACGCAGAATCAGTTTGCCGCGGCTCATAGTGCGTCCAGATCCTTKAAGGCCACCAGCACAGAGGGAGCTGCGGCGGTAAGGGCGGCGATAATTTCGCCATAGACTGCCCGAACTGCTGCGGTGACATCGCCGTTCACGGCGCCGATAACTCTTGGGTCTTTCGTGAAATTTTTAAGTGATCTTCGGCATGCCTTGATGGCGGCGATATTGTTTTTCTGAATGGCGATATTGCTTTGCTGAAGAGCAATGCCTGCCGAATCCTCAGCCTCTTCGGCAACTGCCAAAGCCTCTTCGGCAGTCTCTAAATCATCTTCGGCATCGTCCCTATGACCAAGTAACCGAGTCAGGATGATTTCGCGGTTTGCCCTTGCAATCACAAGCAGTTCGATTTTCTGCTGCGACAGCTTTGCTGGGTCTAGTGCCCAAGCGCCGGCTAGCCAACAGTGATCAACGGAGGGCCGCTTGGTGACCGGAGTAGAACCTACTGGCACATACAAGGCCTCCCGGTAGTTGCCAGAAGGTGTCAGCCAGTACATGTGGCCATCAGGGTTGGGCTCGCAGTCGTCGGTCGCTGTACTGTTTTCCAGGTTAGGCGTATCACTCATGAATTTCTTTCTTAACGACCGGTGCCGCTGGCGCTGCCACCGTCGAGTGTTGAAGCGGAAATTGATGTGATTCGAATGCGAGTTAGCGGGCCAGCCAATGCTTTGTCACCACCACACACAAAGGTATCTCCATTGGTGGAATAAACCCCGCCCGAGATGGTCCACTTATTGGTGCTGACATCATGCAGTTTGAGCTTCACGTTGCCACTAAATGCAGAGCTGGCATCGGCCCGTGCTTCGACAATGAAACCTGTGACGTTATTCGCGGACTGCCCGTTGGTAGATGATCCGCCCGCATAGCCGGTAATTTCATACGCAGATGCAGTGCCAAGYTGAATAATGAAATAGTCCGCAGAGGCCAGAGA
>NZ_JBFUAZ010000718.1:0-1914 GCF_056406035.1 Polaromonas sp. P1_E1_2
GGGTATGCCACCTATTTGGAACGGCGTCCACAGTGATGAGAGCGTCTTCGCGTTGCTCGGATGTGAGTCTTTCCTCTAGCCAAACGACATCTTCCGGTCGCTTGAATTCGAGGCTCGGCCTTGGTGGTGGGCGACATACAAACGTTGTCCGCCCGGCTTTTTCCGGTAGCGCTGTTCGAGTAACTACTTGGCCGGCCTGGACTCTGGCCCAGTAGCCTACTTTGGGTAGAGGAATGTCCATCGTTTTGCAGACTTTGYGGATGCCGTTGTCTGACATTCCGTACTTCTCGCCAAGCTTGGTCAAGGGGGT
The DNA here is from genome assembly GCF_056406035.1 of Polaromonas sp. P1_E1_2. Taxonomy (NCBI): domain Bacteria; kingdom Pseudomonadati; phylum Pseudomonadota; class Betaproteobacteria; order Burkholderiales; family Comamonadaceae; genus Polaromonas; species Polaromonas sp. P1_E1_2. Next base: position 311 of record NZ_JBFUAZ010000718.1, read on the forward strand.
GGACCATACCTCATCGTAAAGCGCTAGCCGTTCAAAGTGCACTTCCATACGAAACTCCCGCACGAATACGCCGCTATTCTGCCGCCACCTAACATAAAACTCAAAGTTCTGGGAAAAACCTACTTGTTATTATTTGATTAATGTTTACACTAATCAAATGACAAAACCATTAACAGGTAGAGGCGGAGCGGGTCGAGGTCAGGGGAGAAAGTCTACGGGGATTGAGACTGTCCCCGTTGCGATTCGCATGAGTACCGATCAGCGGGAAAAGCTGGAGCGGCTTGGTGGTGCGCCATGGGTGCGCAGCAAGATTGATAAGGCCAAGGAACCTAGTCGTGAAGCCCTGCTTCCGACAAAGAAGCTTTAGCTTCTGTATTAAGTCTGGTGTCTGGAGTCTGGGGAGTGCTCACTTCGTCCCAGCTTCGTGGCACGTCCTCAGCACGCTTCGTGGTCGCTTCGTGCTGCTCCTGCGCCAGCTTTTCGGCACGGCGCCGAGCCTCTCGCGCCACGGCGATGTCACGGTTCGTGGTTGAAATCTCCCCGGCCTTATGCAGTTCCGCCTCTATGCGGTTGTGCATCAATCCACTGTCTACAGGAGAGAAGAACGCCATCACTGCCTTGACTGCATCGCGCTCCGGCTTGGTGAAGGCGCCGGCAATTCGGCACAGCGCGGCATGGTCGCTGGGCAGCGGCAACTCGGTTGCGTAATAGTGGTGAATCAGCGTCAGATAGGCCCCGCGCTCCGTCAGTGACAGATGGCTGGTGGCACGCTGGAAGTCCCCGATGTAGTGCTTGTAGAAGTTCAAGCGACGACTCCCGCCCCCACCCCGCGGTCATTCATGCTTTCGGCAATGCGGCGGTCAATCTCTGCAGTCATCCGGGCCGCTTGTTCCGGCGACCGCTGGAAAATAGCCGTCTTCTGTTTTTCCAGCCAGTACCGGGCGAGGTCACACTTCCCCTCCGTCACGGCCTGCTGCATCATGAAACCGCACTGCTTGATGTAAGTCTCGCGGTCGGCATCCGACAATTCCAGGGGTTGGTTTGTGCTCATGGCGCCGACTTTCGCCGACGCCGCTGGCGCATGTCTAGTAAAGCGCTTTACTTCGTGAATGCTGATCGATATGCCAATTGGCACCTTGCGCGCGCCGGAGTACCCCCGCAAGCCAGTCTTGCGAAACAGTTGATGAAGATGTTTCATCACAGCCCCTATGCAAGGGACTGGATTAAGGCCTCGATGTCGCTGCTCTTCCAGCAGGTCGTGCGCTTGGACAGCTTCACGCCTGCAGGGTAGCGACCAGATTTCACGCCGGCCCACCAGGCACTGCGCGAAACGGGAACCCTGGCAAGCACGCTTGGCAGTCGGAGGAGGATCTCGGGCTTGTCCGAGGGAGGATTTTGTCGGCTTGGCATTTCTAACCTTTTCTAAAGGACTCGATAAAAGCCAAAACCCGCCACAGCCGGAAAATAGATCGACAACCAAGACCGCCCGGGACGGGATAAGCCTCTGCTGGACGACCAATTTCCTGCCGTGGTATCCTCATAAACGTCGACCAGACGGGTATCAGGATTCAGGTTTTGGTACTCAGGGAGCCCCTTCTTTGCAC
>NZ_JBFUAZ010000719.1:0-1912 GCF_056406035.1 Polaromonas sp. P1_E1_2
GACCGAAATCGATGCCGTCGACATCGACCCGGCTGCCGTGGAGTCGACGCGCGCCAATGCCGAAGCCAACCATGTGGTGCTCAATGCTGGGCTTCCGGAGAAGGCGTCTGGCAAATACCAGATCGYGCTGGCCAACATCCTCGCCACGCCGCTCAAGGTGCTGGCGCCGCTGCTGTGCGCGCATGTCGAAAAGGGCGGCCATCTCGTGTTGGCCGGCATTCTGGATCGCCAGGCGGAGGAACTCAAGGAAGCCTACGCTCCCTATTGCCAGCTCACTGTGCACGATGCGCAAGAAGGCTGGATCTTGATGACCGCCGGCTTCTGAGCCGGCCCAATCCCGCGCATGGCGGTTTTCAGGCCGTCAGCGGGGGTGAGCCCCCTACAATACAGCGCTAAATGAGCCTGATTACGCGCTGCCCCGCATGCGGCACGATGTTCAAAGTCGTGACCGACCAACTCAAAGTCTCACAGGGCTGGGTGCGATGCGGGCATTGCGCTGAAGTCTTTGATGCGTCCGCGCATCTGCTGCCGCGTGACATGGCATCGCCCGTGCCCGCCGTACCGTTTGCGGTCGCGGACACCGAACCCATGCCGCTGCCGGAATTTGTCCCTTCTGCGCCGGCGCCGCCAGTCGTGGCTGTTGCCGCTGCTGCGGAATCACAGGAATGGGCGCCGGCCAGGTCATTTGCCGACCGGGTGCCGCTAAGGCCTTCCGGCACTGGCCCTGCCGATGCGCAGGACAGTGCGGCTGATTTTGACCCTGTACGCTGGAAGCGGGCCCAACAGGAACGCCAGCAGGATCCGCTGGAACTGCCTGATAGCGTGTTGCCGGATGAGCCGCCAGCCCGCCGGCCGGTGATGGTGCGCCCGGCGGTCGACGATGATTCCAGTTTTGCCTTTTCGGACGTGGACTCCGGCATGCCGGATTCGCGCGTGGAGCACGATGTGTCTTTTGTGCGGGAGGCCAGGCGCAAGGCGTTCTGGAAACGGCCGCTGACCCGGTGGACCATGGCCTTGTTATCCCTGCTGCTGCTGGCCGTGCTGGTCTTGCAGTGGGCTGTCCAGCAAAGGGACACGCTGGCCGCCCTGGAGCCCCGGCTCGTGCCGGCGCTTCAGGGTATTTGCRGCCAGTTGCACTGTGACATTCGTGCGCCGCGGCATATCGAGTCGCTGGTCATAGACAGCTCCACCTTCAACCGCATCGGCCCTGATGCCTATCGCCTCAGTTTTACGCTCAAAAACACGGGTGTGACGCTGCTGGAAATGCCGTCCCTGGAAGTGACCCTGACCGATTCGCAGGACCAGGCCGTGGTGCGCCGCATCCTGACGCCGGCACAGTTTGGCGCCAAATCGCCGACCCTGGCCCCCCGCTCCGAAATGCCCGGCCTGGTCATCATGAAAATATCCGGTGATGCGGACACTGCAGCTGCAGCGTCGCCGCCGTCTTCTGCGCCGGCGGCTCCCTTGCGAGTGGCTGGCTATCGTGTCCTGGTTTTTTACCCCTGATTGAAACGAGAGAACTGAATGTCTGCTGTTATTTGTGGCTCCCTGGCGTTTGACACCATCATGACCTTTGAGGGGCGCTTTTCGGAGCAGATACTACCCGACCAGTTGCATATCCTGAATGTGTCGTTTCTGGTGCCGGCGCTGCGCCGCGAGTTCGGTGGCTGCGCCGGCAACATCGCCTACAGCCTGCAGCAGCTTGGCGGCAAGCCGCTGCCCATGGCCACGGTCGGCAGTGACGGCGCCGAGTACGTGGAGCGCATGAAGACGCTGGGCATCAGCACGGAATTTGTGCGGCAGGTGGGCGACACCTATACCGCCCAGGCGATGATCATGACCGACCGGGACAACAACCAGATCACGGCTTTTCATCCGGGTGCCATGATGCAGGCCCATATCACCCGCATTG
>NZ_JBFUAZ010000720.1:0-1908 GCF_056406035.1 Polaromonas sp. P1_E1_2
GTGGTACCAGGCAGGTTCACGCCAATCGTGCTTCCGATCGATGAATTTACAGCAGTGATCAGCGCGGCCGTAGAAGCTGCCGGAATGGGAAGCGTGGTCAAGCCAAGTCCTGCGGCGGTAGACATGCGATCCGGCATTTGAGTACCAGAGGCTGCTGAATTCGACATGGCTCCCGTGTCGACTTCAAAACGGTTCTCAAGCGTAAAAATGGCCTTGTAGCCGCCGCCGATGTCTTCGGTCCCGCGCAGGCCGAAGCGTGAACCTTCCATGATGCCACTGGCAATGTGGGTGATCGCCCCGCTTCGCAGGCCGGTGACATGGTTGACGCCGCCATCAACAATGCCATACACGGTCACAGTGCTTTGTGCCATGGCGGCGGAAGTGGACAAAAGTCCCATGATCGCAGTTGCAACGAGGGTCAGTTTTTTCATGGAGTCTCCAGAGAGTTTTAATTGAGGGAAAACCTTCGCAGTCATTGCCGTAAATGCACACACCGGCTTGACTCGATGGAGCAAAGATTAGTGGGGATGCGGCGGCCCGTAAAGAGAGGCAATACGGGGGGTATCACTTTTGCGACAGGGGAAAACCCGATGTTTTCCTGCCCCGGTTGATGTTGGCGGCAAACCTTGGGAGGCTGCCAGGAAATTGTGTTTCCCCTCTCAAATTCTGATGCTGAAGATCGTTTTAAGCGAGGCTGGAGAACGACGCAGTCATGCGCAACCGGTGGCTWGGGTTTGACCTCTAATCCGGGGCGTCTGGCGGGTTGGCGGCAKCAGAGTGACTCGCGTTTACAACGGTTCATGCCACATTGCGCCAGCCTGTCCCCTTTCCTGCCTGTTTTTTTGAGCCATAACGCTTCCCGGAGACAAAAAACGACTTGGGTTTGTGTTTTTCACCAAGGCAGGGCATCTGGGGGCGGGTGCCCTGCTTTGGGGCGGCCTGCCTCGGCTGCCTGGAAGCTTCCCTCGTACGGCATCGCCCGGCCGGCGCATTCGTGCGCGCACCTCCAGCGTGCGCAAAATGCGATGCGTTGTTAGGGACCAACAACTCGGGTATGAACGTTGCTAATAGTAGAGATAAGGCTTGGTGTGATTTGTGACTCTTTGGTTAAATCGGTCTAAGGGTAGTCACTGAGCCCTTATAAATGTTTGTTTCGTAGCAGTGTTTTGTTTTCCACCTTTTTGGAGATTTTCTAATGATGAAGAAAAGCCTAGTTGCTTTGGCTGTGCTGGCAGTTTCCGGCATGGCTTCTGCCCAGTCCACCGTGACCGTTTATGGCCTCGTGGACGCTTGGGTTGGTACCGTCAAGGACAACAACATCAGCCAGTCCGGCGTGAACGTTGCCCATCCTTTTTCCGGTAGCGGTGGTGGTCTGCAGACCAGCCGTTTCGGCCTGAAGGGTTCTGAGGACCTCGGCGGCGGCCTGAAAGCCAACTTCCTGCTGGAAGCCGGCTTTGATCCCAGCACCGGTGCTGCAAACAACTACACCAACCCCTATACCGCCGCGACTTCCAATGCAATCTTTGGCCGTCAGTCCTGGGTTGGTCTGTCTGGTGGCTTCGGTGAGCTGAAGCTCGGCAAAATGTGGACCCCGTACGACATGGTCAAGGGCTCCGGTGCCGCTGGCTTTGACTCGCTCCTGTTCGCGCCTTCCACCAGCGTGTGGGCCAGCAACAGCTACCAGGATCGTCCAGGCAATTCCGTGTACTACCAGACCCCCGATCTGGCTGGTTTCTCTGCTGCTGCGATGTACAGCTTCGGCGAAAACAAAACCGCTACTGTCAGCGCCGGCAAGATCGCCAGCTTTAACGTTGCTTATGCAAACGGCCCCATCGGCGCTTCTTTGGCCTATCAGACCGAAAAAGCCACTGGTGCCAGCACTGCCATCAAGTACACGCAGTTGAACGG
>NZ_JBFUAZ010000721.1:0-1906 GCF_056406035.1 Polaromonas sp. P1_E1_2
CCTTTTATCTTCAAACGGTATGAGGCGTGATGCACACGCTTTTTGGACTATAGCCCTCGCGTCGAACTGACGCGTGCCCCTCARAACAGCCTGCCCTGCCCTTCGGCACCCGCAGCCGCTGGCGGCCGGAACCGGCTCAGATCCAGCTCGATGCGCTGGCGGTTAAAGCCGATCCGGTGGCAGGCTTTCTCAAAGCGCTGCTTGATGAGCTCGGCCCACAGGCCGTGGCCCTTCATGCGCGTGGCGAAGTCGCTGTCGTAATCTTTGCCGCCGCGCATCTCGTGGATGCGCGCCATGATGCGCGCGGCGCGCTGCGGGTAGTGCAGCTCCAGCCACTCCTTGAAAATGGGCGCCACTTCCCACGGCAGGCGTATCACGGTGTAGAAGGCGCTGCGTGCACCGGCCTCCCAGGCCGCCTCCAGCACGTGCTCCATGTCGTCGTTTACAAACGGGATTTGCGGCGCCACGCTGACGCCGACAGGAACACCATGCTCTGCCAGCGTGCGGATGGTGCGCAGGCGCCGGTGCGGCGCGGCCGCGCGCGGCTCGAGCTTGCGTGCGAGTTCGCCGTCGAGTGTGGTGATGGTCACGTAGGCGGCGGCCAGCTTGTCGGCGGCCAGCGGCGCCAGCAGATCCAGGTCACGCTCTACGCCGCTGGATTTAGTGATCAATGAAAACGGGTGCCGCACTTCCTGCATCACCTCAATGATGCTGCGCGTCAGTCGCAGCTCGCGCTCGGCGGGCTGGTAGCAGTCGGTGGCCGAGCCGATATTGAGCAGCTTGGGAACATAGCTGCGTTTGCGCAGGTCGGCGCGCAACACCTCGGCAATGTTGCGCTTGGCGATGATCTTCGTTTCAAAGTCSAGGCCAGGCGAGAGGTTGAGGTAGCTGTGCGTAGGCCGCGCATAGCAGTAGACGCAACCATGCTCGCAGCCCCGGTACGGGTTGATGCTGTAGTCAAAAAAGATATCAGGCGAATCGTTGCCGACGATGGCGCTGCGGGCTTCTTCCATTGTGACCGTGGTTTCGATCCGGGGTGCCTCACCCGCCGCGCCTTCTTCCAGCGTACCCCAGCCGTCGTCCCATGCGTTGCGCACGTCTTTCTCAAACCGGTGCGGCATGCGTGTAGCAGTGCCCCGGCCCTTGATGGCATGGAGGGGAATGACGGCGTCGGACATAGGGCAACAAGATTCGGTGGAAGGTAGCGGTGCCCGGCAGGGCCGCAGAAAATACTGTATATAAATACAGTATATTCAAACAAAAACCCTTTGGCAAATGTCTGCAGCAGTGCCCGCAATAATGGGTTTAAAGCAGGAGACATCCCATGGCACACGTACTGGCAAAACTCACCGGCGCGCCGCTGGCCGCCGTCAAACAGCAGCTGGAAAAAGATGCGGATGAACATGCGAAGCAAGGCATGTATCTGAAGTATCTCTGGCAAAACGCGGAAGACGCAGCAGAGGTGTTTTTTCTGTTTCAGGTGAAAGACCTGGCACATTGCCAGCAGCGCATGAAGCAGACGCATGCAAAAGTCCGCGAAGAAAACCCCGATGTACCGCTACCGACCCTGACGTTTCTGGAGGATGCCTGAGGCCTCATCCAATGCGTGATGGATACGCCCCTTTTCCATTTTCCCTTCCCTCTCCTCCCTTCCGTTTCACCATGATCCAGCGACCTGAAAACCTTTATGCCCGCTATCACGCCCACGTGTATTTCGGGCCCGGCACCGTTGAGCAGGCACGTGCCCTGTGCGAAAAAGCTGGCGCGCTTTTCGGGATTGCCGTGGGGCGTGTGCATGAACGCGAGGTGGGGCCGCACCCGCGCTGGAGTTGCCAGCTGGCATTTGACCGCGCGGCGTTCGGCAGCGTCATTCCCTGGCTCGAAGAACACCGCGACGGACTGGATG
>NZ_JBFUAZ010000722.1:0-1899 GCF_056406035.1 Polaromonas sp. P1_E1_2
CAATAGACAACGACTGAGGACTCATGGCCTTCCCTACTTTTTTTGACCACTTCCGCGCTGTGCGCGGATGGGCGGCCCAGCATGACGCGAAGGTTGAGATAGACATTCAGACCGTGCAGCTGGAAATACGCTGTGCCAATGTGTATTTCCGGTTCTATCCGATCTTTGCGGCGTCTGTCCGCAACAAGCTGGTTCACATCGAAGACCTGATGGAGTCGGTGATTGCATTTGGCGGGTGGCGCCCTTACAGGCCTTATTCCACGCCGCTCTCCACCGAAAAGCGGCTGTTCAAGCAGCACCTTGACCAGGCCGGTGTTCGTACACCCCAAATGTGGCCCCCGGGCCAGCAGCCGGCGCAAAGCTACATCCGGAAAAAATCCCGAGGCTCGTTCGGTTACGACATCCAGGGGCCCTTTCTGGCAACCGTCCCGGTGCCTCCCCTTGAGCCAAACAGCTCTGACGCCGGCACATTCCATGAACAGTTTGTCGCCGGCAAGATCGTAAAGATCTGGTACTGGGGTCACACACCGTTCTTCGCCGACATGCAAGACTACGCCACGGTCACCGGCGATGGCGTGTCAACAGCCGGCGCGCTGGCCGAGGCAAAACTCAAGCAAGACGTTGGTGCCAACATTCTGGCCGACAAGGCAATACTGGTGGCGTGCATGGCCTACCAGAGCTTCTCGCCCACGGATGTTCTGTCTGCCGGGCAAGAGATGTGGATTGATTTCCGGTATGGCCGCAGCTTCGCACCAAGGCAAGGGGCCGCCAAAGCCGGCAGCGCCTTGACGGAGTTAAAAACCGTGTGCGGCGAACAGATTGCGCAAATGGGAGCCCTGATGCGCACTGCCTTGCAGGAAGTCGCGCCGGCACCCCTGGCCTATTCGGTAGATGCCGTGCTCGACGACGAAGGTCAGCTGTGGTGGCTCGAGCTGAACTCCCATCCCATGTTTCCGCATTCGGGCTATGACGTCATGTTGAGTGATATTTTCAATCGCACGGCGGGGGGGGAGTCGCCTTGATCTGGTTTGCGCCGCACGCCAGGCGCCTGTGATTGACGGCGCGGCCGTGCCGCACAGCGTATGAGCACTCGAGGGGCGGCTGGGCTTCAATGCAACTCAGCATTACGCCCATCGGCGGCTACTTGACAGTCCAGTACTTGAAGACGATGACGCGCCGGTCAGTGGGGCAAATACGCGAGACCGAGCGGCCGACATGCGTCGGGTCACCGATGATCTTCATGATGCGGCCCGGCTTTGGCATAACGGCAGCGGTGATCTCGTTCTGCTCATCGAAAACAAGGGTCTCGCCGGCCCAGGCCACATTCCATTCCCGGTTGCAGTAAACCAGCGCCGTGTTGTGCAGGGGGCGCTTGTCTGCTTCGCCTATATCCTGATGCAACCGGCCTTCGGTGCCGAAGGTATTGGCGCTGATCATGCATTCGTACAGTCGCACCGGGTGATCATGGCTGGCCTTGATCAAGTCCCAGCATTGCGTGATTGACTGGAGAGTGTCATCGAGTGCGCGCATATTGGGCTCCACATCGTCGGTAAACGGCTCTTCCGTGAACGCAACGGGGTAGTACCAATGCATGTCAAGCTCATGCGATTTAAAGCGCTCCCATCGATTCAGGAAATGCATGGGCATCCACGAGACGGCCTCGATCAGGGACGTCATTAATGCTTCGGGCAGTAAATCGTCAAGAACTGTGATGTTCGGGTTGTTGGTATGCATAGTCGGAATGAAAACAGGCATCGAGGAGGTCGTTGAGCGCAGGGCTCACCCGGCACTCTCGATGCACTGCGGTTGGGCAATGATTTATCGGCTAACGTTGTCGCCGCAGCCACCGGAACTCAGGGGCAAGCCGGCTTTGTGGGGAAGGCGTGCACGATGAACTGC
>NZ_JBFUAZ010000723.1:0-1886 GCF_056406035.1 Polaromonas sp. P1_E1_2
CGGCCACACGGTGGCCCTGGGTGATCAGGTACAGGCCCAGTACCTCGATGAAGGTGGACTTGCCCACGCCGGGAACGCCGCTGATGCCCAGGCGCATGGCCTTGCCGGTGTGGGGCAGCAGGGCCGTGAGTAACTCGTCTCCCTGGGCGCGGTGGTCGGCGCGGGTGGACTCCAGCAGCGTGATGGCCTTGGCGATGGCGCGGCGCTGCACCATTKGGTCCGGGCCCATGATGGCCTGGAGGAAATCGGGCGCGGCCATCACGCGACCGACTCCGTGGCTGGCCATTCGTAGTGCAAGTCGACACCCTCTTCTCCTTGCAGCACAAAGCCGTGGCGCATATAGAAGCGATTCGCATCGCTCCCTTTCAGCGCAGTCAGCCTGACGGCCAGGCTACGCTCGCGTGCCTGCCTGATCACCTGCCGCAGCACCCACGAACCTATGCCCTGACCGCTGGCGTTGCTGCGCAGATAGAGATGATCGAGCCGCAGGGCTGCATCACCCTCAGGCTTGAGCGTGAAGAAGCCCACGCGATTGCCGTCAAGCAGGATGTGTTGCATGTACGGCGGAAAAAATCCCGCGGACAAGCGCTCGCGCGAGCGCGCAAGATCGAAGCGGCCAACGCGCTCCAGGCTGGGGCGCATGGCATCGATGCGCAAAGCCAGCATCTCCTCGAAATCACCGGCGATAACCGGCTGCAAGGACAGGCGGGAACTGATATCCGTCACCGCAGACTCATTTCGCAACAGCTTTGCGAATCTGCTCCAGCACATCCTTGGCGCTGGCCGGGATCGGCGTGCCCGGGCCGTAGATGCCTTTCACGCCGGCTTCGTACAGCATGTCGTAATCCTGCCTTGGAATCACGCCGCCGACAAACACGATGATGTCRTCGGCGCCCTGCTTCTTGAGCTCGGCGATGATGGCCGGCACCAGYGTCTTGTGGCCGGCCGCCAGCGTRGAGACRCCSACCGCATGCACGTCGTTCTCAATCGCCTGGCGCGCGCACTCTTCGGGYGTCTGGAACAGCGGSCCCATRTCSACGTCAAAGCCCAGGTCGGCAAACGCCGTGGCCACCACCTTGGCGCCGCGGTCGTGGCCGTCCTGGCCGAGTTTGGAGATCATCACGCGTGGACGGCGGCCCTGCTCTTCAGCAAAAGCATTGATTTCGGTCTTGAGAGTTTCCCAGCCCTCGGCCGAGTCATATGCGGCAGCGTACACACCGGTCACCTTTTGTGTATCGGCGCGGTGGCGCCCGTAGACTTTCTCGAGGGCATCGCTGACCTCACCCACCGTGGCGCGCAGACGCACGGCCTTGATGCTAAGGTCCAGCAGATTGCCGTTGTTATTTTCGGCGGCTGCCGTCAAGGCGTCCAGCGCGGCCTGCACAGCAGCGATGTCCCGCTTTGCCTTGATAGCCTTGAGCCGGGTGATCTGCCCGTCGCGCACGGCCACGTTGTCAATGTCGCGCGATTCAATCGCGTCTTCGGTCTTGAGTTTGTACTTGTTGACGCCGACGATGACGTCCTTGCCGCTGTCGATGCGCGCCTGCTTTTCAGCCGCGGCCGCCTCGATCTTGAGCTTGGCCCAGCCGCTGTCGACGGCTTTCGTCATGCCGCCCATGGCCTCGACTTCTTCAATGATGGCCCAGGCGGCGTCAGCCATGTCCTGGGTGAGCTTTTCCATCATGTAGCTGCCGGCCCAGGGATCGATGACGTGGGGAATGTGGGTTTCTTCCTGGATGATGAGCTGGGTGTTGCGAGCGATGCGGGCGCTGAACTCGGTGGGCAGGGCAATCGCTTCGTCAAACGAGTTGGTGTGCAGGCTCTGCGTGCCGCCAAAGACAGCAGCCATCGCCTCGATGGTGGTGCGCACCACGTTGTTGTAAGGG
>NZ_JBFUAZ010000724.1:0-1885 GCF_056406035.1 Polaromonas sp. P1_E1_2
GTGTTCCAGATCCTGCACCTGCTGGATCAGCTTCAGGTTCGCCGCGAGGAAAGGCAGTTTGGTGTCCCAGTTGCCAGCGACCAACGCTTCGCGGATGAATATCTCGCGCGCCGTCACCGGGTCTACACGGCCGAAATTGACGCGCCGCCCGTTGTAGACCACCAGGCCGTAGAGCGTGGCACGCTCCAGCGCCGTCACCTGCGCAGCCTTTTTCTCCCAGTGCGGGTCCAGCAGCTGCTTGGCTAAAAGATGCCCAGCCACCTGCTCTATCCAGGCCGGGTCAATGTTGGCAATGCCGCGGCCGAAAAGTCGTGTAGTTTCCACCAGCTCGGCCACCACAATCCAGCGGCCCGGCTTTTTGCTCAGGCGTGCGCCGGGATGGCGGTAGAACTTGATGCCGCGTGCACCCAGGTACCAGTCTTCCTCGTCGCTCTTGCAGCCGATGTTGCCCAGCAGGCCGCAGAGCATGGAAAGATGCAGTTGTTCGTAACTGGCCGGTTTGTCGTTCAGCACCCATTTTTGCTCGCCCACAACCGTATGGAGCTGTGAGTGAATGTCGCGCCACTCGCGCACGCGGCGGATATTGACGTAGTTCTCGCGCAGCAGGTTTTCATACTGACGGTTGGACAGCTTGTGGTCGGTGCCGTGGCCGCCGCGCGCGTCACCCAGCCATTTCCACAGCTTCAGGTAGCCGCTGAACTCGCTCTTCTCGTCGTCGAACTTGGCGTGCTGCTGGTCGGCCTGGGCCTGTTTGTCCATGGGGCGGTCGCGCACGTCCTGCACACTGAGCGCGCTGGCGATCACCAGTACCTCGTCGAGCGCGTTGCGGTCCTTGGCTTCCAGAATCATGCGGCCCACGCGAGGGTCCAGCGGCAGYTTGGCCAGCGTGCGGCCGACGCCGGTGAGCTCGTTGTCCTCGTCCACCGCGCCCAGCTCGGCCAGCAGCTGGTAGCCGTCGGCAATGGCGCGGCGCTGCGGCGGCTCGATAAAGGCAAACTCTTCCACATTGCCCAGGTGCAGCGCCTTCATGCGCAAAATCACCGAAGCCAGCGAACTGCGCAGGATTTCCGGGTCGGTAAAAGGCTGCCGGCCCTGGAAGTCCTTCTCGTCATACAGTCGTATGCAGATACCATCGGCCACCCGGCCGCAACGGCCGGCACGCTGGTTGGCCGCGGCCTGCGACACCGGCTCCACCATGAGCTGCTCGACCTTGTTACGAAAGCTGTAGCGCTTGACGCGCGCCGTGCCCGCGTCCACCACGTAGCGGATGCCCGGCACGGTCAGCGAGGTTTCGGCCACGTTGGTGGCCAGCACGATGCGACGGCCGCTGTGGCCGTCAAAAATGCGGTCCTGCTCGGCCTGGCTCAAGCGAGCGAACAGCGGCAGCACCTCGGCATTGCGTGTCAGCGGCTGGTGCGCGAGGTGCTTGCGTAAATGATCGGCCGCCTCGCGAATTTCTCGCTCGCCGGGCAGAAACACCAGGATGTCCCCAGCGCTGTGCGGGCTCAGCCAGAGYTCGTCGACKGCRTCRGCAATTGCATCGTTCAGGTCGTGCTCGCGYGACTCCTCAAACGGCCGGTAGCGYTGYTCGACGGGAAACATSCGGCCCGACACCATGATCACCGGCGCAGGGCCTTTGCTGGACGCGAAATAATCCGCAAAGCGCTGCGCATCAATCGTCGCCGAGGTAATGACCACTTTCAGGTCGGGCCGGCGCGGCAGCAGCTGGCGCAGGTAGCCCAACAGAAAGTCGATGTTCAGGCTGCGCTCATGGGCTTCGTCGATGATGATCGTGTCGTAGGCTTTGAGCAGCGGGTCGGTCTGCGTCTCGGCCAGCAGGATGCCGTCGGTCATCAGCTTGACGGAGGCGTCACGCGAGAGCCGG
>NZ_JBFUAZ010000725.1:0-1873 GCF_056406035.1 Polaromonas sp. P1_E1_2
GTCCAGGCCGTGGCGGCGATCAGCGCGCTCCAGAACCAGACGCCGTTGGTCAGCGGCCGCACCGTGCCGTCCATGTGGGTTCCCAGCCAGCCGCCCATGCCGAAGGCCACGACCATCATGAGAAATCCGTTGAGGGCCGAGGCAGCGCCCGCCGCCTGGGGGAAGGGACTAACGGCGCCGCTCTGCCCGCAGGGCTGGTGCACGCCATGCCCCAGCATGAACAGGTAGTAGGGCAGCATGATGGCCCAGACGTTCTGGATGCCGGCCCAGGCCAGCACGCCCATCAGGGTTCCGCCGGCCAGTGTGAGGCAGGCGGCCACGGCCACCGAGCGCCGCACGCCAAAGCGCGGCAGCAGCCGACGACAGATGAAGGTGCCGGTGAGGTAGCAAAAACACATCGAAAACATGATGAGGCCGTAGTGTGTTTTGGTCAGGCCCAGCACCTTGATAAACACGAACGACGAGGTGGCCAGAAAGGTGAAGAGGCCGCCGTAGGAGGCCGCGGTCAACACCGAAAACGCCAGGAACGTGGGGTTGCGAAGAATATGGACCCAGGTGCGCAGCAGTGTGGCCGGCTGCAGCGCACGCGGGTTTTTCTGTGCCAGGGTTTCTTCAAACCGCAGTGAGATGAGGGCCAGCGTGGCCGCGCCGAACACGGCCAGCGCCATCAGTGCCATGCGCCAGCCGAAAAGCTCCGACAGCAAGCCGCCCAGCGGTGCACTGATGCAGGCCAGCACGCCCAGGCCGCTCAAGCCTTTGGACATGGCGCGGGCGCCTTCAAGCGGCTGGTACAGGTCGCGCACAATGGCGCGCGCGCACATCACTGCAGCGCCCATGGCGGCGCCCTGCACGATGCGCCAGGTGATCAGCAGTGTCATCGACGATGCGAGCGTGCTGCCGACGGAAGCGAGGGTGTAGGCGCACAGGCCCCAGAGCAGGATGGGACGGCGGCCGAAGCGGTCCGACAGCGGGCCCCAGATCAGCTGGGAGGTGCCGAAGGCCAGCAGCAGGGCGCTGAGCGTGAGCTGCGCCTGCGACATCGGCGCGCCGAAACCTTCAGTCAGGGCGGGCAGGGCGGGCAGGTAGAGATCGGTCGTGACCGGCTGGATGCCCAGCAGCATCGACAGGACCAGCACCACCATGCCGGGCGACATGGCAGGCGCCGCGGTCTTCGAAACAGGAACATCCATTGAGCTGAGCGTATCAGACAAAACGCCTGCTGCATCGCGGTACTGGCATGGCCCGAGGGGCCGTTTCCAGAATCAATTCAGGACCCGGAAGAAGGGGGCAGAGGGAGCAGGCGGTCCAGGCCGGTGATTTTTGCGTGCTGCAGCAGCATGATGGTCTTGGCGTCTTCAATGGCGCCGCTGCGCACCATGGCCAGCGCTTCTTCCAGCGACAGCTCGATCACCTCGATGTCTTCACCTTCATGGGCGATGCCGCCGCCTTCTCCTGCCCGGTCTGAACTTTCGTAGGAGGCTACGAAGAAGTGCAACTTTTCAGTGACCGAACCCGGGCTCATGTAGGCCTCGAACACCTTGTGCGGCGCCTGGATGCGGAACCCGGTTTCTTCGGCTGCTTCGCGGCGGATGCAGGTCTCGGGGTCGTCGCCATCGAGCAGTCCGGCGCAGGCCTCGATGAGCATACCGTCGGCGCAACCATTGACCCAGGCCGGCAGCCGGAACTGCCTTGTCAGCACCACGGTTTGCCGCCGGACGTTGACAAGAAGGATCGCTGCGCCGTTGCCGCGGTCATAGACCTCGCGTGTCTGCTGCTGCCACGTGCCGCCGCGGCGGCGCAACTCGATGGTGAGTTTGCGCAATACATACCAGTTGTCGGACAGGCGTTCGTCGCCGAGCACGCGCACGTGTGG
>NZ_JBFUAZ010000726.1:0-1866 GCF_056406035.1 Polaromonas sp. P1_E1_2
GGCCTGCACCGTCTTGTCGCGTTGAAGCCAGTGCGTGATGATGCGTTCCCCCGCCAGCGTGAGCAGCAAGAGGGAAACCAGCGGCTGCGCCAAAGCCACCAGCGGGTGGCGCACCACCACCGCAACTTCGTCCAATTTAAATGCACTGCTGGAGAGGTCGCGCCCCGAGAGGAAATTGTTCAGGGCCACCATTGCCARGATGGCGTAGAAAATGACATGCATGTACCCGTGCGCACGGCGTGACGTGACATGAACTGCACCCGCCATGCCCAGCGTCGCCAAAAGCGCCGCCAAAATGGCACCAGCAACCAGAACCGAAATAACGATGGGTTGATCCAGGATAGCTCCTTAGAGTGGCTGCTCAAGGGAATTGGAAAGATCGGTACGTGGTGCCGAAACACCGCGGCGCAAAAACTTCGCCAGTCCGGGGACAAACCGGATGACCATTTCGGATGTTTCCCGCCCCAGCATTTGCGGCCTCAGGGCAAGCAGCAATGCCGGCAGGACTACTGCGGACAGGCTTCCGGCAAGCAGCGAGAGCAGGGGAATATCAAACCGTGCAACCGCGTGCTGACCTGCCATCACACCTAAAACGCAAGCGGCACAAAGAAGAAACCCGCGCAGGGCATCCGGTAGCAGGGACATCCAGCCAAGCTCCAGTGCACGGAATGCAGCCGTAGCCGTAACGGCTGCGCGCAGTACCAGCAACAGACCCGCCACGACTGCAGCCATGTGGATTCCCTGGCCTGCAAACAGGTAAAAACCGAGGATGCCCAAAACGATCAGCGGGAGCTGCAGCGCAAATTCGTAGTACTTGCGTCCGGTGTTCCACAGCACGGGTGTCGACAGTCCCCAGATGACGTACGCCGGCATGCAGAGGAACAAAATTCCCAGCACCCAGGCTGCCCCACTCCATGCGGGCCCATAAAGCACACGCACGATGTCGGGCGACAGAAAGGCAAGCGTCGCAAAGGCGGGGAGTCCCAACACCACAATGGTGGCCAGCATCTGCAGATAAGCGCGGCCCAGTCGTGGCCGGTCGTTTTGCAGGCGTGCGCCCGCCGCCAGGAACGCGGGCTGAAGTGCGCCCAGCAGCAAGGTGTTGGGCATCGTGGCCAGGTTGTAAGCCACGTTATAGAGACCCAGCGATTGCGCGTTGAGCAACCGGCCTATCAATACCCGATCAAGGTTGTTGAGCACCCAGTTGACGATATTGGTCAAAAAGACCGTGTGCCCCGTGCCGACAGCGGACTTTGCATCGGCATACCAGAACAGCGGGCGAAGCGCATGCGGCTTGAGGGCATAACTTGCAACAAACACGACAGCCGCCTGAACCAGCCAGGCCGCTACCAGCGAAGCCTCACCCTGGCCAAGCAGTGCCATCGGCACCCCAACAGCCACATACCCAGCGGCATAGCTGCCGACCTGAATCAGTCCCACTGCCCGGAAATTCAAGTCACGCTGCAGCAGGTAGGTAGCCGGTGCTGCCGCAGCACCCAGCAGGCACGCCACCGATAACCATTCAATGACGAATTGCGAGCGCGGCTCCCGGAAATAAGCCGACAGCAGCGGCGCCAGAAAATACAGGGCAAGCATGGTGGCAATACCCACGATCAGTTGCCATGTCCAGGCAAACCGGACGTCCTCGTCACTCAGTGTGGTGCGTTGCAACAGGCTCCAGCTGAAGCCAAAACCGGAGACAAATGTGGCGAATGTCAGTACCACCATGCCGATGGCAAAAACGCCAAAAATCTCCGGCCCCAGGGTGCGGGCCAGAATCACCTGGGCCACCAGCTGCAGCCCAAAGCGTGCCGCTGTGGAAACGGCGCTCCATTTGACCGCTGCAACACCCGGACGGCCGAGGCC
>NZ_JBFUAZ010000727.1:0-1855 GCF_056406035.1 Polaromonas sp. P1_E1_2
CCATCAAGGCCATCACGGCATTGGGTGGAATACCCAAAGTGAGCAACGGAATGAAGGACGTCTGCGCGCCGGCGTTGTTCGCCGACTCGGGTGCGGCCACGCCGCGGATGTTGCCCTGGCCGAAAGGCACCTCGCCCGGCTTCGACTTGATCTTCTTTTCCAGTGCATAGGCAGCGAAGGCCGCGAGCAGCGCGCCACCTCCCGGCAAAATGCCCAGTGCAGAACCCAGGAAGGTACCGCGCAGCACGGCCGGCAACATGTTCTTGAAGTCCTCCTTGGTCGGGAACAGGCCCGACACCTTGGCGGTGAACACCTCGCGCTCATGCTCAGGCTGCGCCAGGTTGCTGATGATTTCGCCGTAACCGAACACACCCATGGCGATGGTCACGAAGCCGATGCCGTCGGTCAGTTCGGGAATGTCAAAACTGAAGCGGGCCACGCCGGAATTCACGTCAGTGCCGACAAGGCCCAGCAGCAGGCCCAGCACGATCATGGCAATCGCCTTGAGCAGCGAGCCGGAAGCCAGCACCACGGCGCCGATCAGGCCCAGAACCATCAGGGCAAAATATTCAGCAGGGCCGAATTTGAAGGCCAATTCGGTCAGCGGCGGCGCAAATGCGGCCAGTATCAAGGTGCCTACGCAACCGGCAAAGAAAGATCCCAGGCCTGCCGCGGCAAGCGCGGGCCCGGCCCGGCCTTTTCTTGCCATCTGGTACCCGTCAATACAGGTCACCACTGAAGAGGATTCCCCCGGCAGGTTCACCAGAATGGCGGTGGTGGAGCCACCGTACTGGGCGCCGTAATAAATACCGGCCAGCATGATCAGCGCCGACACGGGTGGCAGCGCATAGGTGGCCGGCAACAGCATGGCGATCGTAGCCACGGGGCCAATGCCCGGCAGAACCCCAATCAGGGTGCCCAAAATACAGCCGATCAGGCAGTACAACAAATTGATGGGCGTGAATGCCACGCCAAAGCCTATCGACAGGTGAGACAGCAATTCCATTTTTTATTCTCCTTAGCCGATAAAGAATGGCCAGACCGGGAACTGCAACTTGAGCAGAACGACAAAAGCGAGGTAGCTGCCGATGGCCAGCACCGTCGCAAGAATGAAAGTGTTTTTGACCTTCCAGCCTTCTTCAGCCATGCTGGAAATGAAGGTCAACGCATAAATCGCCACGATCATGCCCATGGCTGGAATCTTGATGCTCGGCAAACCGGCCAGCAAAATGCCGAATAGCAGATTGGCCAGGATGATGAAGGAGAGGGGCTTCCAGGCCCATTTGCCGATCTTGTCGCCGCCCACGGTTTCCACGACCAGTGCCTTGAAAGTGATCGCGGCCCCCAGAACAGTCATCAAAATACCCAGCATGAGGGGGAAGTAACCCGGTCCCATACGGGCACCCTCACCCACGTTGTAGGTGGTTGCCCCCCATGCGAACGCCACACCGACGCCCATGAACATGAGGCCGGAGAAAAAGTCTTTCTGACTCTTGATATTCACGGCTGTCTCCTCAATACATATATAAAAGAAAGAATCGGTGGATTGTGCATTCAATCACCCGGCCCCCGCCATGTGGCTTTCACTTACCTTTCGTAATCTTTTGGCTTACCTCTTGCTTACAACGGGCCGGCCGTTGTAAAAGGCCCAAGGACTCAGGCCAAAGGCGGGGTGGAGGCCAAAATTTCCTCGATGGTTGTCAGGCCCTCTGCCACTTTCAACGCGCCGGCCAACCGAAGCGGGCGCATACCTTCACTGACCGCCTGGCGGCGCAGCGCATCGATATTGGGCTCTTTCGAGACTTTTTCCTTGAAGCCTTCCGTGACGGTCAGCAGCTCATAAAGACCCATACGC
>NZ_JBFUAZ010000728.1:0-1842 GCF_056406035.1 Polaromonas sp. P1_E1_2
GTTCCAGCCAGGGGGCCAGGCCKGCGGGGCTGTCAAACTCTGCGCTGATTTCGCAGCGTGCGGCGCCTTCGCGAACYACGCCGGCATCGGCTCGRGCGCCCAAAGCAAGCTGCAGTGCGTCAATCAGGATGGATTTGCCCGCACCGGTTTCACCGGTGAGCACCGAAAAGCCGCCGGACAAATCCAGCTCAAGCCTGTGGACGATGACRAAGTCGCGAAGCGATATGGTTTTGAGGCTCATAACTTGAATCCTGGCCGGTCAGGCCACGCCTTCGTTCCAGTGCAGCTTTCTCCGAAGCGTGTCGAAATAGCTCCAGCCTTTGGGGTGCAGGAAACGCATTTGGTGTTCGGAGCGCCTGACGGTGATGCGGTCGCCATGCAACAGACTTGCCAGCGACTGCATGTCGAAGTTGGCGCTGGCGTCGCGGCCAGAGACGATTTCAATGGTAATTTCGCCCGAGTCCGACAGCACAATGGGCCTGTTGGACAAGGTATGCGGTGCAATCGGCGCCAACACCCAGCCGGCAATCGATGGGTGCAGCAAGGGCCCGCCCGCTGAAAGAGCATAGGCCGTGGAGCCGGTCGGCGAGGCGATGATCAGGCCATCTGCGCGCTGGTTTGCCACAAAGCGGCCATCCACCTCCACACGGAGTTCCACCATGCCGGCGGTCGCTCCGCGGTTCACGACAACGTCGTTCATGGCGGTGGCGCTGAAGACGCACCTGCCGTCACGCACGACCTCGGCCTGCATCATCCAGCGTCGATCTTCTTCATACTCGCCACGCAACATGGGAATGAGTGTGTTCTGGTAGTCCTCAAAGGCGATGTCAGTGATGAACCCCAGCCTGCCCTGATTGATGCCCACCAGGGGGATGCCGAATTGGGCCAGCAGCCGGCCTATACCCAGCATGGTGCCGTCCCCCCCCACGACGAGGGCGAGGTCGCATTGGGCGCCGATGCCGGCTGCGTCAAGGGTGGGGAACCGGGTCAGGCCGGTGTTGCTGGCGGTGTCCTGCTCGATCGCCACCTCGCAACCCTGGGTGCCCAGGAAGTGTGCGATCTCCTCCAGTGCTGACCGGGAACCTTGTGCGTGGTACTTGCCGATCAATGCGACATGGCGAAATTGCGACTTCATCGGCAAATTACATCACAACATGGCAACCGAAGCTTCGTAGAATGGCACCATGCTTGATGATCGTGCCCGATTGCTGCTGAAAGCACTCGTTGAACGCTACATTGCCGATGGACAGCCGGTAGGTTCGCGCACGCTCTCGAAAGCTTCCGGCCTTGAACTGTCTCCGGCCACCATACGCAATGTGATGAGCGACCTCGAGGAGCTTGGCCTGATTGTCAGCCCGCACACCTCGGCAGGGCGCATTCCTACCGCGCGGGGTTACCGGCTCTTTGTGGACACGATGTTGACCACCCAGCGCGACCCCTTGTCGTCGTCGGGCCATATCGGTGCGCCGCGACTGGCACCTGATCAACCCCAAAAAGTGCTCAGCAATGCGGCGCACATGCTGTCGAGCCTGTCGCAATTCGTGGGTGTCGTCATGGCGCCACGCCGGACGTCGGTATTTCGCCATATCGAGTTCCTGCGCCTGTCCGAAAAACGCTTTCTTGTGATCATCGTCTCGCCTGACGGCGATGTGCAAAACCGGGTCATCTTCACCGAAGCGGACTACACGCAGTCCCAATTGGTTGAAGCGGCCAATTTCCTCAATTCACATTACGCTGGCATGGCGATTGAAGAGGTAAGAGAGCGCCTGAAGAACGAGGTGGAAGCCCTTCGCGGTGAAATCGCCACGTTGATGCAGGCGGCGGTCAAGGTCAGCTCGGAGG
>NZ_JBFUAZ010000729.1:0-1842 GCF_056406035.1 Polaromonas sp. P1_E1_2
TTGAAGACCTCAACGGCTTGACCATCGGCATCCTCAAGGGCGACCCGGACGTCAAGGCCTATGCCTCGCGCCAGTTCCCGAAGGCGCGACTGGTCGAGCTGAGCGACGAATCTGTCAACGGCGAGCGCAACTGGATCAACAATTTCATCAAAAAGGGCCAGGTAGACGCGGTGATTTACGACTACCCCTTCGGAGTGGCCGAAATCCGCGGGACGGACCTGCAGTTTGCGGTGTCCAAGCTTCCGGGCTCCAACATCAAGTACAAGATAGGTGTGCGCAAGGCAGACAGCCAGCTGCTCGAAAACATCAACATCGGCATTCGCAAGGTGAAAGCCATGCCCGAATACGGCGAGCTCGTGAAGAAATATTTCACGAGTACCAATCTGGGCAAGGTAAAAAGCGCAGACAAGACCGAAACGGTTTACGTGGTGAAAGCGGGCGACACCCTCTCGAAAATCGCCGCCGCCACGTTGGGAAGCAACATGCGCTTTGGCGAGATTGAATCGCGCAACAACCTGCCCAACCCGAACCTGATTCACGTCGGCCAGAAGCTGGTGATTCCCAAGGGCTGAAGCACACATTGAATCCCAATGCTGCAACCGGTTTGGCTTGTGGCTGGGTAACGCGGCTGTTCGTTCACCGGGCAGCCTGAATCGCGGCGCATGGCGCCGCTTTTTTTTGGGCCGTACTCTTTTCGCTGCGTCTATACGCTGTGGCAGCAGAGGCGACCAGGCCTTTGAGGCGGTCCGGGGCCAACGCGAGGTTGAGGCAAAACCCTTACAAGAAAAACCTTACAAATCCGACAACCAAAAACGCCCATACAGACGGCATTGCGCTGATGATGTTGTACGAATAACCCGAGGAGGACGACATGAAATTCACCCTGATCAAAACAACCACGGCCCTGGCGGCAGTGGCCGCGCTGGGCGGCTGCGCAAGCKGTGTGGGCGTGCAGCCCAACATCAAACCGGTCTGGCTGGGCGGCATCACCACCGGCGTCTACGACGGCGGCAACGACGACTTGCTGACTGCCGGCCTGGGCAAGAGCGGCCTGGCCGCACCGGCGCCGCTGCCCGTCGACCCGCTGAACCCGAGCGCGGCCGAGTTGCGCCGGATTGCGATTTATAACAACTACCGCGCCATCCTCGACATTTCCCCCGGAGGCGGCTACGGCACGCTGTACGGCCCCAATGTGGACGCCAAGGGCAACGTCACCGCCAGTGAAGGCAAGATCGCCGGTACCGAATACATCGCCTATTCAGACGACGGCAGTGGCCGGCAGAACGTCACGATGATGGTGCAGGTGCCGGCCAGCTTCAACCCGGCCAGCCCCTGCATCGTCACCGGCACCTCGAGCGGTTCGCGCGGTATCTACGGCGCCATTGGGTCGTCTGGCGAATGGGGCCTGAAAAACGGCTGTGCCGTGGCCTATACCGACAAGGGCACCGGCAGCGGCATGCACGACCTGCAGAACAACACGGTGCATCTGCAAAACGGTTTGCGCGCCGATGCGGTGGCGGCCGGCCCGGCCTCCAACTTCACCGCCAACCTGACGCAGGCTGAACGCACTGCCTTCAACGCGGCCACGCCCAACCGCTTTGCCGTCAAGCATGCGCATTCGCAGCAGAATTCTGAAAAAGACTGGGGCCGCTACACGCTGCAGGCCGTGGAGTTTGCCTACTTCGTGCTGAACGAGCGCTATGGCAAGCCTTCGCCTGACGGCGGCGGCCGCCTGAAGACGCTGAACCCGTCGAACACCATCGTGATCGCCTCCAGCGTGTCCAACGGCGCGGGCGCGGCGCTGGCCGCGGCCGAGCAGGACACGCAGGGGCTCATCAGCGG
>NZ_JBFUAZ010000730.1:0-1836 GCF_056406035.1 Polaromonas sp. P1_E1_2
AGTTTGCCTTCGGTGCCTACTTCTCGTGCCACCCGCGTCACTTCGGACGCAAACGAGCGAAGCTGATCCACCATGGTGTTGATGGTGTTCTTGAGTTCGAGGATTTCACCCTTCACGTCCACCGTGATCTTCTTGGAAAGGTCACCGGCAGCCACAGCTTTGGTCACGTCGGCGATGTTGCGCACCTGTGATGTCAGGTTACCGGCCATGAAGTTCACGTTGTCGGTCAGATCCTTCCAGGTACCGGCCACACCTTGCACATCGGCCTGCCCGCCCAGCTTGCCTTCGGTACCCACCTCGCGCGCCACCCGCGTCACTTCAGAGGCAAATGACCGCAGCTGATCCACCATGGTGTTGATGGTGTTCTTTAACTCGAGGATCTCGCCCTTCACGTCCACCGTGATCTTCTTGGACAAGTCACCGGCTGCCACGGCCGTTGTCACCTCGGCAATGTTGCGCACCTGCGCCGTCAGGTTGGAGCCCATGGAGTTGACCGAATCGGTCAAATCTTTCCACGTACCGGCTACACCTTGCACATCGGCCTGCCCGCCCAGCTTGCCTTCGGTACCCACCTCGCGCGCCACACGCGTCACCTCGGCCGAGAAGGTTCCGAGCTGCTCCACCATCTTGTTGATGATCATGGCCGTACGCAGGAACTCGCCTTCCAGCGCCTTGCCTTCTGCTTCGAGGGCCATGCTCTTGGAGAGATCGCCCTGGGCGACGGCACCAATCACACGCGCCACTTCGCTGGTCGGATGAACCAGATCCGCTATCAGGGAATTGATGGACTCGGCAGAGTCGCGCCAGAAGCCGGAGGCATCGGGCACGAATGCGCGCTCTTTCAAGCGGCCCTCCTTTCCGACCACCCGGCTCAATCGCTCCAGTTCTCGCGCCATCCGGACGTTCTCGGAAACGACATCGTTAAATGCATCTGCAACCTTGCCCGGTACACCCGTCCAGTCCTGCGGCAACGACGCATGCACATCGCCCTTCTTAAGGTCGGTCAACGCTGCGAGAATAATTTTTGTCTGGTCCGCTGCCGTATCGGCGTCATCAAGCACGGTGTTAATCGCGACAGCGTTTTCCAGCCAGAAGCCGGATAGTTTTTCTTCCGGCAGACGGCGACTCACTCGCGCAGCAGAGCGGGATTTGGTAGCAAGTCCCTTGCAGCGGCTGGTGGTCGCCGCCGTCATAGCCGACAGCTGATTGAATTCAGCGGCGATCTTTCCGTAGACGCCCTCCCATTCCGTCGGGAGTGTGACTGCGAGTTCGCCCCGCCGTAGCGCGCTGAGGGATTTGAGAATGAACTTGAGTTCGGTGTCGCGCTCCACCACGGCCAGCTTGGCTAGTGCCTCCATATCATTCATCCTGTATTGAAGGTAACGTTTTGTAGAAACGGCTGACGAGATTACTCGCGAACATTCAGAATGACAACACAAAGCCCTCACTATTTACCGAAGGGCGCGGCAATTTGCAGCATGCCTGTCACAACCTTTCATCTGTAGGTTTTGGCTTACATACCACTCCCTTCTAACGCTGTATATTTTGAAGTTACGCCTTGAAAATATCGCAGCAAGATGTATTCAAAAAACGGCGCGGCCCTGCAGCCAACCCTGCAGTTTTCTGGAGCATTTTCGACGGCACCATCACCATGAATGTTCAATTCCACAGCACATCAATCCAGGAAACGGCATTGGAAAGATGCGTGACGGAGGCGGCGCAATACGCACTCTTGYGGCGGCTCGCGCCTGTGATCCGTCACAATATGGCGGGAACGCTGCAGCCGATTGCCATGGTTGCGGCCATGCTGGAAAGGCGACTCCAAAAAGCAGACAC
>NZ_JBFUAZ010000731.1:0-1834 GCF_056406035.1 Polaromonas sp. P1_E1_2
CTCCTCGCTTCAGGGACGCGGTTTTCAGGTCGAAAACATCGAAATGCCCTGGTCTGCGCGAAGGGGCTATGACGTCAACGTGGCAACTGCCGAAGCCGAAGTTGAATCCGCGATCAGCCGCCTTCGGACAAARGGTGTCAACAAGGTATTTGTTGCAGGCCACAGCCAGGGCGGAATATTCGCTCTTTATTTCGGGAGCAAATACAAGGTGGACGGCGTGGTCGCCATCGCGCCTGGCGGCAACGTTGGAAGCACTTTATTTCGCGAGAAGCTCGCAGAGGCGTTGTCCCTGGCTCGCAAGAACCTTGACGAGGGCAAGGGTGCGGAGAAAGTTCAGTTGTCAGATTACGAAGGCAGCAAAGGTGTCTACCCCGTGGTCACAACGCCAGCCAGCTATCTGACATGGTTTGAGCCTGAAGGTGCGATGAACCAGGTCAACGCCATGAAGGCATTCAAGGCCGAGACGCCCGTGCTTTACATCGCACCGGTCAATGACTACCCAGCGTTGGCGCGAGCCAATGGTCAACTGTTCGAACTCCTGCCGAAGCATCCACTGACCCAGCTCTATCAACCGGCGTCCAGTCACCTCAACGCACCGGCCTCGTCAGCCCAAGCCATCGGTGACTGGATGAGTACGGTCTCGGGCAACAAGTAACCCCATTGGTCCGCCCAGCCCTGGGCAGACCTTCGACTGCCCTTTGCGCCGGTTCTGGTCGCCCCTTGAGGCGCTTGCGGAGGTTGGCGCGCTGTCTTTCGGGCTATTGGCCACCCATGAGCTGCGGGCACCTCGCGCTGCGGGGCGATGAGCAGGACGCAAGCCACCGTCTTTCCCCCTTCAATCCACCAGCCCATTGCAATCAGATGATAATTATTCTCAATTAGAGTTTTAACCTTTGGGCAGCGCGATGCCTCGCCCTGAAAGACACCATGTCCACAATACCGCAGGCCACCGCCCCTTCTCCCGAGACCGCACCGCGCAAGCGCCGGCCGCCACGCCACGTGCAGGTCACTCGCGTGCAAACCCTGAGCCCGCTGATGCGCCGCATCACACTGCAAGGCGCGGAACTGGAAGGCTTTGAGGTGGCCGACCCGGCCTGCTACATGAAGCTGATTTTTCCCGAGCCGGGACAAACCGAGCCTGACCGTCCCTTGCCCGATGGCCCGCGGGCGAAGTCCATGCGCACTTACACGCCGCTGGCGGTGCGCAGCGATGTGCTGGAAGTCGATGTCGATTTTGTGCTGCACGGCGATGGCCCCGCATCCACCTGGGCGGCGCAGGCGCAGCCGGGCCAGGTGCTGTATTTGATGGGCCCAGGCCCGGGCTACAAAGTTCAGCTGGATGCGCCCGCGCATTTTTTGATCGGTGACGACAGCGCCTTGCCCGCGTTTGAAACCATTCTGGCCAGCTTGCCCGCGAGCGCGCAAGTTCAGGTGCTTGTCGAGGTGGTGGATGCAGCTGAAGAGCGCCCGCTGCAAAGCACCGCCAAAGTGAATGCCCAATGGGTCGCCCGTGGCGCCGACAACAACAAGGCCGGCCAGGCACTGGAAGCCGCGTTGCGCAAAGCCGGCGCACCCGCACCCGGCACGCGCATTTACCTGGCCTGCGAGGCGGCGGCCATGCGCCGACTACGCCAGTTGCTGATTGAAGAGCTGGGTGTGGAACGCAGCAGCATTATGGGCCGTGGCTACTGGAAGTTGGGGACCATCAACCACCCGGACCATGATTACGGCGAGGATTGAGCCCCACGCTCCCCCACTGCGTGTGGGTCGCTGCCCCCCCGAGGGGGCCGCCCGCCTGTGGCCCGGCAAAGCCGGTTCCACGGCTCATGCTGGC
>NZ_JBFUAZ010000732.1:0-1831 GCF_056406035.1 Polaromonas sp. P1_E1_2
CCGTGCCGCCGCTCTGGCCCGGGGCGGTGCCGCTGGCATCGAGTGTGCCGGAGACCTGGACAACACCTGTGCCACCGCCGCTCAGCACAATCGTGCCGTTGCGCTCCACGGCGGAGTTGGCGCGGATGACGCCGGACTGGTTGATGACGGTCGCCATCGCATCGCCCATGGCGCTGGCCAGCACGGCAACCCGGCCGCCCGTGGCCGTGATGCTGCCGCTGTTGGTGATCGCGGCCTGTGCCGCCGCCGCATCCACCGAGAAACGCACCAGGCCTGTGCCCGAAGTGTCGACCGACACGCGGGAGCCTGCCAGCAGGCCAACCGAACCAGCGTCTGCGGTGATGGCACCGGTATTGCTGACCTGGGGCGCGGCCAGCAGCACGTAACCGCCGCGCGCGACGTTGATGCTGCCGTGGTTGTCCACCCGGCCGGAGGCGTTGCCGCTGAAGGTGTAGCGACCTGCCATGAAGTCGCCGTTGCCGATGTCGAGACTGGAGGCGACGAGCCCGCCCACATTGACTTGCGCCCCAGGAGCGAACATCACACCCGCCGGGTTGATCAGGAAGACCTGGCCGTTGGCGCTCAGCGAGCCGAAGATGGATGAGGCACCGTTGCCGATGACGCGGTTCAGCGCGACGGACGAAGCGCCGGGCTGCACGAACTGCATCGATTGCCCCACGCCGATGTTGAAGCTTTGCCAGTTCAGCACCGCCTTGTCGCTGGTCTGGTTGACCACCATGGCGTTGGCCGACGGCGTGCTGACGCTGGCCTGGCCTCCCACCACCTGCGCGCCTTCAGGCAAGGCGGTGGCCCAGGGCGAGACAACCGCCAGCAGCGTCGCAAGCAGGCGCGACAGCCTGCGGTCGCTGCGGATGCGGTAGGTGGCCGAGAGCTTGCGAGACAGGCGGACCACCACCGTACGCACGGACCAGGGGCTATAGGCGGCGCGGGCGGAAGAAGTGTGGGCGGTCATGATGGGCATGCAGAGCGGGGAGTGGGGCCGGGCTAGAACCAGGTTTGGACCGACAGCCATGCGCGCGGCGCACGGTCCGGGTCGCCGGTGGACGGCAGCGCTGTCGTCGTGCGCCAGGCCAGGTAGGTCTTGACCAGGAATTTGCCGGGCTGCCCCAGCGTCGCGCCCACACCGACGGAACCGAGGCTCAGCGTGTTGGCATTGCCCGGCACAGTGGGGCCGTTCTGGTTGAAGCGAATGCGCCCATGGTCATAGAAAGCCAGCAGGGTCAAAGGCTCACCCCAAACCGTTGGCGCGAGCTGGTAACGCGACTCCAGGTTCAACAGGAAACCGGCGTCGCCGACGCCTTCGCCCACTGGGTAGCCGCGCACGCCATTGGGCCCGCCCAGAACCATTTTTTCGGCCGAGCTGAGGTTTTTCGACGCCAGCTGGGCCTGTGCCGCGACGTGAAAGCTGTAAGCGGCATCAAAAAACTGGGAGCGCTGGAATTCCAGGTTCAGCTTGCTGAAACCGCCCGCTGTGCGCAGGCCGCCGAGGCCATCGTCAAGCGCCTGATCGGCCGCATTCAACGTGAGGCGGCCAAAGGTGGCGTTCACGGCATAGTTGTTCAGGCTGCTGCCGCCTGCCAGTTCGTCGATGAAGTTGCCCGCCAGCCCCAGCCTGAGCGCGGCGATGTCGCGCTCGCTTTTGAGTGCGGGTGTGCGCGTTTCGTCAACGAGCTTTTTTTGCTCTGCACTGATGAGGCCGTACAAATTGCTGGCGCGCCCGCGCAGCAGGGGGTGGGACAGGCTGAGGCCGAGAATGTCGGCCCGGCCGCTGGCCCCCAGCGGCTCGAACTGCTTGCCCAGCGCGTAATCC
>NZ_JBFUAZ010000733.1:0-1825 GCF_056406035.1 Polaromonas sp. P1_E1_2
GTCACGCACGACCTGCCGGGTGAGCGCACCCTCAGCAACAGCGCCGCCACCTTGCGGCACGGCGATGTGCTGGCCGGGCGCTCCGACTGGGTGCGGCCCGGTATCCTGGTTTACGGCAGCGCGCCCGACTTTCCCGAGCACGGCGCGGCCGACTGGGATTTGCAGCCCACCATCACGCTGTCATCGAAAATCATCGGCATCCAGGAGCTCAAAGCCGGCGATACCGTGGGTTACGGCTCCTGTTTCACGGCCGACGGCCCGTTGCGCATCGGCGTGGTGGCCTGCGGTTACGCAGACGGCTACCCGCGCCACTGCAGCACAGGTACGCCGATGCTGGTGAATGGCGTGCGCACCCGCATGGTGGGGCGCGTCAGCATGGACATGATCACGGTGGACCTGACTCCCGTGCCCGGCGCGGGCATCGGCACCGAGGTGACGCTGTGGGGCCGCGCCTCCAGCGGCGCGGTGCTGCCGATCGACGAAGTGGCGCACGCCGGCGGCACCGTCGGTTATGAGCTCATGTGCGCGGTGACACAGCGTGTGCCGGCGGTGGCGGACTGAATCCGCTGTGACTGCAAACTTGTTCAGCAAAAAAGAACCATGGAAACATCAGAACTTGAATATGCCGGCTTCTGGATACGCGTCTGGGCATCGCTGATTGATACCGTGTTGTTCTGCGTGCTGATCTTCCCGCTGCTGACGGTCATCTACGGCACCGCTTACTGGAACAGTACAAAGCTGGTTCAGGGGCCGGCGGATTTCCTGATCTCATGGGTTATTCCGGCTGTGGTGGTCGTGGGCTTCTGGATCGTTCGGCAGGCGACACCCGGGAAAATGGCGATTGCTGCCCGCATCGTGGACGCCAGGACCGGCCTCAAGGCCACGGCAGGCCAGTTCGTCATCCGCTACGTCGGTTATGTGCTGTCCACCATTCCCTTTTGCCTGGGTTTTTTCTGGGTGGCTTTCGACGCCCGCAAGCAGGGCTGGCACGACAAGCTCGCCGGCACGGTTGTCGTGCGCAACAAGGCCGGCACTACCCAGCCTGTCGCGTTCAACGGCTGATACCCGCTCTCTCCGGCATCAACCCTGCCTGCCATCATCAAGAGGTGCCCATGCCAGTGGCTTCATCCATCACCGTTCGTCCCATAGCGCCGCAGGATTTCGAGGCCTGGTTGCCCCTTTGGCTGGGCTACAACAAGTTCTACGGCCGATCCGGTCAGACGGCGCTGGCTGACGACATCACCGCAATGACCTGGTCGCGCTTTTTTGATGCGTATGAGCCTGTCCACGCTCTGGTGGCGGAGTCTGGCGGCGAACTCGTGGGCCTCACGCATTACCTGTATCACCGTAGCACCACCCGCATTGCGCCGGTCTGTTATTTGCAGGATCTGTTCACGGCTGAAGCCGTGCGCGGCCGGGGCGTTGGCAAGGCGCTGATTGAAGCCGTGTACGAGAAAGCCCAGGCCGCCGGTTCTACCCGCGTTTATTGGCAAACCCACAAAACCAACAACACGGCCATGAGGCTGTATGACCAGGTGGCGGAAAACTCCGGCTTCGTGGTGTACGCCAAGGCGCTTTAGGCGCCGTCGAACCGCGGCTCACTGCGGCGTGATTTTCGCGCCTGTGAGTTTTTCCTGTGCCGTCACAAGGGCGGTGACAAATTTCTTGCCCTGGCCCAGCGCGCTGGCGGTGGCCAGGCTTTGGTGCACGGCCTCGCCCACGAGAGAAGGAACATTCACCATCTCGGCCAGGTGGGTGTAGTAGCGCAGGTCCTTGCGCGCGTTGTCCAGCTCAAACTTCAGGCCGTTGAAGTCGCCGTTCAGCG
>NZ_JBFUAZ010000734.1:0-1824 GCF_056406035.1 Polaromonas sp. P1_E1_2
ATGTTCATGAGCAGGGAGAAAACTTCCAGGCCATTTCGGTTCACGTCCTTGGCTTCGATCTCCCGCAGGTCAAACTTCTCCATTCCTTGTGTGGACAGCGAGAACCCCTTCTCCACATCGGTTGAGATACGAAAGTTAGTCCAGAGCCAAACGGGCGGCCCCGCACGACTGGCCTGCCCGCTCTGTTTCAGGAACGCTTCTCGGGACTGCAGGCTCGCGCCCCAATAGCTTGCGATGGCATTCTGGTCCATCAGCGTGGCCACCACATCGGTCTGCAAGAGATAAGCGTCCAGCTGATCGAGATTCGTGTCCAGAATACTGACGTAGACATGGGCTTTGTGCCGGGCAGTCTCTTCGCAGGCCCTCCTCCAGTACCAGGCGCCTTGGCACAAGTCGTCAATCTGGCCTTTTGGCAGGGGCGCATCGATCAGCCCAATCATCACGGTGCCACCCCGCGATCGAAGAAGAATGACCTTTTGGCCGTCTGTTTCCATGTCATCAATCTTGACCCTTCCCTTGAGCCGCACCTCAAGCTGTGCACGAAAGGCCGCTGCATCGGGAAGCCTTGATT
The DNA here is from genome assembly GCF_056406035.1 of Polaromonas sp. P1_E1_2. Classification (NCBI taxonomy): domain Bacteria; kingdom Pseudomonadati; phylum Pseudomonadota; class Betaproteobacteria; order Burkholderiales; family Comamonadaceae; genus Polaromonas; species Polaromonas sp. P1_E1_2. Next base: position 572 of record NZ_JBFUAZ010000734.1, read on the forward strand.
CAGCAAGAAGTACAAACGAGCTAGTCCTGACCTTGCTGGGCTCTGCAGCCGTGGCGAGTGTTGAGGTGATGACAAACGCAAGCAGGGCTAAAAGTGAACGCATGGTGTTGTGTGTGATGCTTTCCGCGTATTAAGCCTGTGGTCCGCGTCAGATAGCAAGAGTGGAATTGCCGTCACGTGCACAGCTTAACGCTTTGGAAGGGCCGTGCTGACCGGTTTTCCGATCAGCACCTCCCGATAGAAGGGTTCAGTGCCCTTTTTAGAGTACTCAAGGCACATCGTGCGGATTGTATTTGCCGGCGACAAGAAAGTAGAGCGCTATGGGCAAGCAGGCAATCCCGATCACCACTCCGATGACACCGAACAAAGAGGTAGCCAGGCTCATGGCGATCARCCCAAGGCCTCCAGTGAAGATTGCGACGGCCAGGACAACCCTGATCAACAGCGGCATGGGCCGCCAGTGGGATTCTTCGGCTTCATCCTGAGCTTCGGTCGAAGGGCGCAGAAGGACTGAGCTGACGTATCCGGCAACAACGGCAGCGACTGCCATCTTGACGAATGGCCACAAGGAGATGCCGGCTCTCAGATCGGTCTTGACGGTCGCGACGACATAAATCAGCCAGAAGGCCCAGCACGCACCGACGAGTAGAAGTTTTTGCATGGCCGGTGACGCCTAAGGTTTGAGATACCCGGTACAACCCTGCTTGGCGAGGCGGCCAAGGCCAACAATGGCGGCTACACCATTGAATGGAGGGTTCCGGGCGCCACGCCGGCTCATGTGGGYAGGCCGCATGCGGCGATAAACGTTTCCAGAAAGCCAACCATCGGCGTGCCGCGCTCGCGGTAGCGAGACAGCTTGCCCGATGCCCGGGCGGCAAAGTCAGGCGCATCTGCTGCCCTGGCGATGGCGAGGTCGGCATGGTGGTTCATGGGTGTCCAGGTGGTGGGCCGACGCAAGAACCGAAACGGGCAGTCGGCATCCGGTACGCGGTTGGCCCAATGGTCCAGCGCCTGCCAACTGTCGATCCCTGCCAGCAACGGCAGTGCATGCGCCAGCACAGCGGCAAGCTCAGCCGCGGCGTGCTCCGTTGCCGGGCCGTTGTTCATCGCCATGGTGTATTGGTTCTCGCCACCCGGCAGCACGCCAGTGAGGCTCAATGGCAGGTTGCGCGCGTCGGCCAATCGCTTGAGGTCAATCTCCAGATCGAAGCTCGCCATCGACGAGACAGCGGCTTTCATAGGGGCCGGATACC
>NZ_JBFUAZ010000735.1:0-1815 GCF_056406035.1 Polaromonas sp. P1_E1_2
CCTTGGGTGGATGCGGCGCGGCCGGTGTGAGGGCTTGAGCCGGCCTGGCCCGGCGCCTGACGCAGGCGGGCCCACGTTGCTGATGCTATGGTTTTGATAGCTGCTTGCGCAAGACTCTTATACCTTTCAGCCCTGTTTGGCACTCAAAAGATGTCTCAAAACCTGCTTTGCGGCGCTGGAAATCGCCAAAACCGCTCCCAAAGCACCAGCTTGAAGGCCATTTCGGCCTGTTTTTGAGCATCAATTTGGCCTGCAGGCCAATGCTGACTTGCGCAAGCAGCTATCAAAATCATAGCGAAAAACAGGCAGGGCCCGTGCGCCTTGCGACGCGCGGGCCCTGCCGGGAGTGCTGAGTAAGGCTTCGGTACCGCTCAGTCTTCGAGTTCGGCCTTGGCCATCTCCACGTCCAGCCGTTCGGTGGCGTCCAGCGGCTTGCTGGCTGCGGCCTGCTCGTACAGCTTGGTGGCTTCCTTCATTTTTTTGTCGCCTTCCAGCATGACCAGGCCGTTGGCGTATTCGATCATGCCGATGGCCGAGCCCGGGTGCAGCTTCAGCGCGTCCTTGTAGAGCGCCAGGCCGATGTCTTTTTTGGCGCCGTAGGTCATCCCGCCGATCAGCGAGCCCACCTTGTCGATCACCTCGGCATGAAAGGCCGCCAGCGCAATGTGCGCGTCTGCGTGCTTGGGTGACAGCTTGATGGCCTGCTCCAGCGAATTCTTCACCTTGGTCCCCAGGCCCTGGGCCAGCGCCTTGGCCACGCTGATGCCCTGGCTGTAGCGGCCCAGCGCGTAGGCCTGCCAGTACCAGGCATTGGCGTTCTTCGGGTCGGCTTTTTGCTGGGCTTCGGCGCGTGCGGCCACTTCCATGAACATGTCCAGCTTGGCCTTTTCCTTGGTTTCGAGGTAGGTGGCGTACATGCTGGTGGCCTTGTTGGCCACGGTGATGCCGTCGCCGCCGGCCTTGGCGCCGGCTTCCGCCGCTTTCTGGAAGTCGCCGTTATGAAACAGTACCCAGGCCTGCAGCACATCGGCATCCTTGGGCAGGGGCTCGCAGTCGCCCTGGTGCAGGCGGGTCCAACTCTTTTTCAGGCTGGCGGCATCAAATGTGTAGTCGCCGGCGTGGGGAAAGGCAGTCCATTTGGCCATGTGTGTTGTCTCCTTGGTAAAAATTGTTGGTGTTATGAATGACGGCAGTTTGACGGAATTCAAGCCGGGTTGCTGTAAGCCCCGACCAGCGCCTGCAGGTGCGCGCGCTGGCTTTGCTCAAGATAGGGGATCAGCAGGTTGAGCACGTGGTGCGCGCCGCGCAGCAGGGCGGCCTGCGCGTTGGCAGGCTCCAGCGCGTTGCGCGGGTCGCGCACGTACTCAAAGCTCAGCCAGTAAGTGAGCACCACCACCATGCTGGTGGCCGTGGCCTCGACCTCGCGCGAATCAATCGTCACGGCACCCGAGCGGCTCATGCCGTCCAGCAGGGTTTTCACGGCGCGGGTCTTGTTCTTGAGCACCCACTGGAAGTGGGTTTCCAGCCGGCGGTTCTTGCTCAACAGGTCATTGAGGTCGCGGTACAAAAAGCGGTACTGCCAGATCAGCTCGAACAGCGTGTGCATGAAAAACCAGGCGTCTTCCACATCACGCACGCCGTCGCTGGCATTGAGCAGCTCGCTCAGGGATTTTTCGTAGCGGTCAAACAGCGAGTTGATGAGCTCGTCTTTGGCCGGGTAGTGGTAGTACAGGTTGCCGGGGCTGATGCTGAGCTCGGCGGAGATCAGCGTGGTCGACACATTGGGCTCGCCAAAGCGGTTGAACAGGTCCAGGG
>NZ_JBFUAZ010000736.1:0-1810 GCF_056406035.1 Polaromonas sp. P1_E1_2
GACCCTTTGCAACGTGCCTAGAGCGTGCTGTTTTTAGACGGCAGCATATCCTGAGTTTCTAAGATAGTTTGCGCATTCGTCAGGCGCGAATGCGTCGAGCATGTGACCGGCGGTGCGCCACGTTGTTTCGACGCTTCGTGGCTCGGCCTTTCTGATGAGATGCTTGAGCTTGGCGAAGACCTGCTCAATGGGATTGAGGTCTGGACTGTAAGGCGGCAGGAAGATGAGATGCGCGCCGGCAGCCCTGATTGCACGTCGGATAGCCTGCCCCTTGTGGCTGCCGAGATTGTCGAGGATGACGACGTCGCCTTTGGCAAGTGTTGGCACAAGGATTTTCCTGACATAGACGTTAAAGAGCTCGCCATTGATCGGCCCGTCGATAACCCAGGGCGCGTCGATACGGTCGCTGCGCAGGGCCGCGATGAAGGTCAGGGTTTTCCAGTGGCCGTGCGGGACTGAAGCGGCGAGCCGCTGGCCACGTGGTGCCCAGCCCCTGAGCGGCGCCATGTTGGTTTTGATCCAGGTCTCGTCAAGGAAGACCAGTCGATGAGCCTCGATCCGGTGCTGGTGGTTCTTCCAGCGTTGCCGTTTGCGGGCGATGTCCGGTCTCGTCTGCTCGGCTGGCAGCACCGTTTTTTTTGAAACTCAAGCCTTCAGCCCGGACAAACACCCAGACAGCACGGCGGTCGGTCTTGATGCCACGCTCGGCAAGCTCCGCAACCAGCCCACGTGTCGTGAACGGGCCAGAGCAACAACGTTGGCGCAACCACTCGGCCCGCTCATTCGACAAAGTCCGTTTCTTGTGCCCGCCAATCCGGCCTGGCGTAAGAGCGCCTGTCTCGGCCAGGCGCCGCTTCCATTTTGAAACACACGAAGGGCTGATCGATAGTGCGGCCGCAATAGAGCGTATCGTCTCGCCGGCCGTTAGCCGCGCCATTGCACGCTCTCGAAGATCTTCAGAATAAGGCTGTGTCATCGCCGCTGGCCTGCCTTCCCCAGCAGCAATGTTGAATCACATTCAAACTGATTTGCGAATCCCAGATTCCGCTAAATCACAGCATGCTCTAGTGATCGGTGGCCTTGCATGGTTCGTTCCCGTTTTCGAAACGGCAGATGGCTGTTCTCGGCCCGATTATTGAGGCCATTGTGCGATCAATAGTCAAGGCCGGGTGCCACTTCCGCCTTTGCTGCACCGTAGGAGCGGAGCTTATCGGTGATGATCCGTTTGGGAGCAAAGCCATAGCGCTTCATTAACGCCACCAGCACGCGCTTCGCTGCATCCCTTTTATCACGCCGCTTCTGCAATATCTCTTCGAGAACAGTGCCATGTTGATCGACCGCACGCCAGAGCCAGGATTTCTCTCCAGCGCATTTCACGACGACTTCGTCCAGATACCAAATATCGCCGGGGCGCRCCTGCCGCCGCCGCAAGTTGCGTGCGATCTGGGGTCCGAACTTGGCGATCCAGCGGCGGACTGTCTCGTATGACACGTCGATTCCACGCTCGAGCAGCATTTCCTCAACTTCACGCTGACTAAGGTTGAACCGCAGATAAAGCCAGACGGCGTGAGTAATGATCTGCGGGGGAAAACGGTGACGCTTAAAACTGATATCTGATGTCTGCATTGCCGAAAATTATGCGCAACCCGTCAGGCAGGCAACCGCAACCCAGTTAACGTGACAATACCCCAAGGGGCGATGTCGATCGCGCCTATGTGTGGCGTCCACCACCATGGACCGGCACCGCACCCCTTCAAAGTCCGAAACGGCTCCACAATGCTCTCTCTTCCGCCGCTTCGACAAGCCCCGT
>NZ_JBFUAZ010000737.1:0-1802 GCF_056406035.1 Polaromonas sp. P1_E1_2
GGACAAGGTCACCGGCAAGCAGGTGTACGGCGCGGACCTGAAACTGCCCGGCATGCTCAATGCGGCCATCAAGGACTGTCCGGTGTTCGGCGGCAAGGTCAAGAGCTTCAATGCCGCCGCGATTGAAAAGCACCCCGGCGTGAAGAAGGTGCTGGCGGTCGGAGACAGCGCGGTGGCCGTCGTGGCCGACACCTGGTGGCGCGCCAAGACCGCACTCGACGCGCTGCCCATTGAATGGGACAACGGCCCCAACGCTTCAAATTCCAGTGCCGGCGTGGCCCAGATGCTCAAGGCCGGGCTGGACGCGCCCGACGCAGCTGTCGGCAATCAGAACGGCGACGCCAAAGCAGCGCTGGCCTCAGCAGCCAGACGCATCGAAGCGGTGTATTCCTACCCGCACCAGAACCACGCGACCATGGAGCCCATGAATGCGACGGCACGCTGGACGCCCGAGCACTGCGAAGTCTGGACGCCCACGCAAAACGGTGAAGCGGCTCTGGCGGCCACCTCGGAAGCGGCAGGGCTTCCGGCCGGCAAATGTGAGGTCTACAAAATCCACCTGGGCGGCGGCTTCGGGCGGCGCGGCGCGGTGCACGACTGGGTGCGCCAGGCCGTGGACATTGCCAAACAAATGCCGGGTGTGCCGGTCAAGCTGTTGTGGTCGCGCGAAGAAGACATGCTGCACGGCCGCTATCACCCGGTCACGCAGTGCAAGCTGCAGGCCGGACTGGACGCGCAGGGTAACGTCACCGCGCTGCACATGCGCATTTCGGGCCAGTCCATCCTGGCCGGCGTGGCGCCGCAGAACGTGCGCAACGGGCTGGACCCGGTGCAGTTCCAGGGCCTCAACGCACCAGGACCTGAAGCCTCCATTGGTTACAGCTTCCCCAACCTGCTGATCGACCATGCGATGCGAAACCCCAGCGTGCCGCCTGGCTTCTGGCGCGGCGTAAACCTGAACCAGAACACGATTTACCTCGAGTCCTTCATCGACGAAATCGCAGTTGCCACCAGGCAGGACCCGCTGGCCTTGCGGCGCAAGCTGATGACGAATCACCCCAAGCACCTGGCCGTGCTGAATGCCGTTGCCGATCGCGTCAAGTGGAACGTGCCGCCGCCCGACGTCGGCGGCCAGAAGGTCTACCGGGGCCTGGCCCAGACCATGGGCTTTGGCAGTTACGTGGCGGCCTGTGCCGAGGTGTCGGTGAGCAGCGATGGCGTGCTCAAGGTCCACCGCATCGTAGCCGCCACCGACCCGGGCTATGCGGTCAACCCGCAGCAGATCGAGGCGCAGGTCGAGGGCTCCTTTGCTTACGGCCTGTCGGCGGCGCTGTTCGGCGAATGCACACAAAAAGACGGACGTATGGAGCAGGACAACTTCAGCACCTACCCCGTCGTGCAGATGCAGCACATGCCGGCGGTGGAAACCATCATCGTCGCCTCGGGCGGGTTCTGGGGCGGCGTCGGCGAACCGACGATCGCGGTCGCCGCGCCCGCCGTTCTCAATGCCGTGTACGCGGCGACGGGCAAACGTATACGTGACCTGCCGCTGAAGAATCACGACCTCAAGAAAGCATGAACCGGCATGGTGCCATCGCCGGCGGGTTGATGATGCTGGCGCCCTGGACCGGCTTCGCGCTGCAACCCGTCCCGCCGCTGCAGGTTGTTGGCGACGCAATACCCCAGGCGTTGACGACAACGCCCGGAGACGCAGCGCGCGGCCGTGCCATCGTCGCGAGCCGCCAACACGGCCTGTGTCTGCTCTGCCATACCGGCCCCATTCCCGAAGAGCGCTTCCAGGG